>NZ_JAYFSK010000012.1:0-64086 GCF_041464035.1 Acinetobacter sp. AL9
TCGCAAGAGATGCGATGGATGTCTGATGATTTGTAGTCATAAATTTAAGTCCCCACTTGTTTCTAAGTGGGGACTAAATTAAGGCTTATAGGATGAATTCAGAAGGTGTGTTCAGCGGACGCTTACGCTTTTCATACAACAAAGATGGTTTGTACGATGCAACAAAATTTTTAGCATAAAAAAACCCGCATTCAGATTGAATACGGGTTTTTTGACCATTTCAGATCATCAACACAGCATTACGCTTGTTCGATATCTTTCATAGTTAATTTGATACGACCACGGTTGTCTACATCAGCAACCTGTACTTTCACTTCCTGACCTTCTTTCAACACGTCTGCAACGTTGGCAATACGCTCATTTGAAATTTGAGAAATGTGAAGTAAACCGTCAGTACCCGGAAGGATATTTACGAACGCACCGAATTCAACAATACGGATTACTTTACCTGTGTAAATTGTACCCGGCTCGATTTCAGCAGTTAAAGCCTGAATTTTTGCAACAGCAGCTTGTGCAGCAGCTTTGGTTTCACCAAATACGCGCACTGTACCGTTGTCTTCAATATCAATTGCCGCTTTAGTTTCTTCAGTAATTTGGCGGATGGTAGCACCACCTTTACCAATCACGTCACGAATCTTGTCTGGGTTGATGTTAATCACTTGGAAAGTTGGTGCATGCATTGAAATTTCTGGACGCGCACGTGAAATCACTTGGTTCATTGCATTTAAGATATGCATACGACCTGCATAAGCTTGGTTTAATGCAACTTCCATGATTTCTTCAGTGATGCCTTCAATCTTGATGTCCATTTGCAATGCAGTAATACCGTTGGCAGAACCCGCAACTTTAAAGTCCATGTCGCCAAGGTGGTCTTCATCACCCAAAATGTCAGAAAGTACAGCGAAACGCTCGCCTTCTTTCACTAAGCCCATTGCGATACCCGCAACTGGTGCTTTCAATGGAACACCTGCATCCATAAGTGATAACGATGCACCACAAACAGACGCCATAGAAGATGAACCGTTTGATTCAGTGATGTCCGATACGATACGAATCACATACGGGAAGCGATCTGCTGCAGGAAGAACTGCTTGCACACCACGACGTGCCAAACGACCATGACCAATTTCACGACGTTTAGGGCCAGATTCACGACCTGTTTCACCTACTGAATATGCAGGGAAGTTGTAGTGCAACATGAAGTTGTCAGTTTTAGTACCCGATAAGGTATCAACCATCAAGGCATCACGTGTATTACCTAAAGTGGTGGTAACCAAAGCCTGAGTTTCACCACGGGTAAACAATGCAGAACCGTGCGCACGGTCTAGAACGCCAACCTGTACGTCAAGCGCACGAACGGTTTTGGTGTCACGACCATCAATACGTGGTTTACCAGACAAGATGTTGTCACGTACGGTACGGTATTTAAGATCTTCAAAGAGTTCGTTCAAGTCATCTGCAATGCCAGTTTCGTCATTTTCAGGAACGAATTGCGCAACTGCTTCTGCTTGAAGTGCATCTAATGCAGCATAACGGTCTTGTTTGATCGCAATGGTGTACGCTTCAGAAATTTTTGCTTCAAACGCTTCTTTTAGTTTTGCACGAAGGTCTTCGTTTTTCTCTGGAGCAGTCCAAGTTGACTCAGTTGCACCTGCAGCCGCAGCAAATTCTTTGATCGCTTGAATCGCGATTTGCATTTCGTCATGACCGTAAAGCACTGCGCCTAACATTTGGTCTTCTGAAAGTTCTTTTGCTTCAGACTCAACCATCAATACAGCAGATTCTGTACCTGCAACCACAAGGTCAAGGTCAGATTGCGCCATTTGCTCAAAGTTCGGGTTAAGCACGTATTCGCCGTTGATTAAACCCACACGCGCCGCACCAATTGGGCCACGGAACGGTGTACCTGCAATTGCAAGTGCAGCAGACGTACCTAACATTGCAGCAATGTCAGCTTCCATGGTTTTGTCAGAAGATACAACAGTCGCAGTAACTTGAATTTCGTTGTAGTAACCTTCTGGGAACAACGGACGAATTGGACGGTCAATTAAACGTGAAATTAAAGTTTCTGCTTCAGAAGCACGGCCTTCACGCTTACCATAACCACCTGGGATACGACCTGCAGCATATTGTTTTTCTTGATAGTTAACAGTCAGTGGGAAGAAATCTTGACCCGCTTTTGCTGTTGGTTGAGCAACCACTGCAACCAATACAGTCACGCCACCCATAGTAATCATTACCGTGTTGGCTTGACGCGCTACACGACCAGTTTCAAGTACAACTTGGTGCTGACCAAATTGGAATTCTTTACGAATAATATTAAACATCGACATGTTTTATTTTTTCCTAGTTCTTGTGAACAATTATTCTCGTGGAGACCCCTAAGGTTTGGCATTCACAATACAATTGTTTAGGTAAATGACAAAGCTTAGAAGCCGACCTCACTCGAATGAAACACGATTTTTAAACACAAAGAAGGAGCGAATCATTCGCCCCTTCCACTGATCTAGCCAAGGCTAGATATACTTTAGTTTTCAGTAATACAGCATTCAACATGCAATAGTCCGAAAATAAAAGCTTAAATCGAATTAACGACGTAAACCTAAAGCAGCAATCAATGCGCTGTAACGAGTCACATCTTTGCCTTTAAGGTAGTCAAGTAACTTACGACGTTGGTTAACCATACGGATTAGACCGCGACGGCTATGGTGGTCGTGTTTGTGCTCTTTGAAGTGACCTTGTAAGTCATTGATTTGAGCAGTTAAAAGCGCTACTTGAACTTCTGGTGAACCAGTGTCGTTTTCAGCACGAGCAAATTTAGCGATGATCTCTGCGCGATCTGCGTTTGTTAAAGCCATTCGATTTCTCCGAGATGCTTAATAAAAAGATTTGATACCGATCAATTGATTGCTCAATTGACTGCCGTGCATCACTACAGCAAGGGCATTATTTTAAGGCAAAAACGTGCCGATTGCAAAACAGAACGACAAACAAGCACTTTTAATTTTGAGATGTACCAATAAAAGTATGATTTATGCTAAGGGTATACACATCATGTTAGGTATAAAGTGTCTAAGGAAAATAAATATACAATTGTATATGATTGATAATATGTAATATTTTGCCAACTGCTTTTCATCCACTGGAATATTTTGCCGTTAAAATAAAACAGCCCGAGCATAGCTCGGACTGTTTTTTGCGCTGTAGTTTCTTGTCTTATTATTCTTATTGTCTTGTTTATTGTGGTTATTTGCGCGTTTTCGCGTCTTATTCTCTGAACATTCCTGTTCTTGCTTTCACGTCCTTGTGTGGTAGATTTTGCCACAATACTAAAGTGAAAGAAGTCGTATTTCTCGTATCTATTTGTAAGCTTTTTCTTACAACAGGTAAGCATTGTCAGCATTTTGCAAATCACCCAAACTTACAGGCATAAAAAAGCCCTGTAGTCTCTCCCAAAACTACAAGGCTTAGCGGCTGTAAGTTTCCTCTTCTCACTCACGTCCTGTCAGTTCGCTGTCTTTCGACATTTATCGTTATTATTCTGCGATTATGCTCAACTATCCCTATTGAGCTTTTTATGTGAAGTCATCTTCTCAAAAAGATCTTGAAATCTCTATGCGCAAATTTCTCGAATCAATGTAAGCCATTTCGTACAAAACCATCTCTTATTCAGTTTTACTTAACAATCCAAAGCGTCATTAATTCTGGCTAATAAACCACTGCTGCGACGGGTACGAATCATCAAAGCTTGCTGCAAAGCTTGCGCATCAACCAACAAACTTACGACTTTTTTAGCACGGGTAATGGCAGTGTAGATCAGCTCCTTACTCAGCAAGTTTTTTGCCGCAGCATCCAACACCACAGCTGTATGAGTAAATTCAGAACCTTGCGATTTATGAATAGTAAGTACAAATGCGGTTTCAATATTTTTAGGTAAGCGTGTTGCAGGCACCCACTTATTTAAACTTGGAAAATATACTTCAAACTGGCGCTGATCATTCTGCTCTCGCATAAAACAGATGCCAATATCACCATTCGACAACCCCAGTTGATAATCGTTATAGGTCATCATGACGGGGCGTCCTGCATACCAATCGCCATGTTTGGT
Organism: Acinetobacter sp. AL9; assembly: GCF_041464035.1. Classification (NCBI taxonomy): domain Bacteria; kingdom Pseudomonadati; phylum Pseudomonadota; class Gammaproteobacteria; order Moraxellales; family Moraxellaceae; genus Acinetobacter; species Acinetobacter sp. AL9. Next base: position 4,109 of record NZ_JAYFSK010000012.1, read on the forward strand.
TTGTTTTAACTGTTGCAACAAGCGTTTTTCAATCTGCAAATTCAGTTGTTGTAAACCCAAATGACCATGACGAATTGCGGTTAAAATACGGTAATCATCAAATACATTCACCACATTCTCAACATGCGCTTGAAATGCTGTACTTGATTGTTTCAAGCCCAAAGTATGTGCTTTTAATACCGCTACATAAGCCTGATAACCATACATCAGCTGATCATAATAATGCGCTAAATTTTCCGCTGAAATTTGCCCATTTTGCTGAGGTAAATATTGCAGTTGTAGGGCATCTATTTCGACTTGCTTAAATTGAATTGGCTTTAATTCACCTGCTGCCACGACTTGCTGTTCAAACTCAGCCAAAACCTGTGCAGGAGAATGTTCTTGCTGAATAAACTTCGCCATTGCGCCAATTTTTGCACCTTCAGCAAAACGACGTGTGGTCACTAAATTGACACGGTTATTTGCGAGTTCAGGCACTTGCTGTAAATCGGCCAATACTGTACCGACATCGACTGAAGCCAATTGATTGGCATCGCCCAACAGAATTAAACGTGCCTGCGCAGGAATGGCAGCCAATAACATCTGTGACAGGCTTAAATCCAACATCGAAGCTTCATCGACCACAATCACATCATAAGGTAAAGGCTGTTTGGCGTGAAAACGTGGCTTGCCTGTATTGCCCAAGCCCAATAAACGATGCAAGGTCATAGGTTGTAATTGACACAAGGCATCGACATTAAACGATTGTAAAGCTTGACTATTTAAAGCATTTTGCAAGGCTTCCTGCATCCGCTGTGCCGCCTTACCTGTCGGTGCCGCCATCGCAATTCGAATATTGGGTAAAGCTTGATTGAGCACCGCAATAATATGCGCCAAAGTATAGGTTTTTCCTGTACCTGGCCCGCCTGTAATAATGCTCAAACTTTGAGTTGCCGCAGTTTGTAACGCTTTTTGCTGCTGTGGATCTTGCAATAAATTAAGCTGATCGGTTTGTAATTCAAATGACAAAGGTGCCTGCGCCTGAATCCGTAAAATATCGTTGGCGACCTGATGTTCTAGTTTCCAGTAGCGATACAAGTACAAACGCTGCCCGTCAAATACAAATGGCGCAATTTGTGGATCAGGATTTAAAGCGCCGCGCTGCAAGTTCATGTGCAAATGCTGCAATGCCGCCACTTGTTCTGCAGTTGCAGGAATACAGCTATCGCCTTGCTCAATGGCATCGAGTACCTGTTGCATCAAAATTTGTGCTGAAGCATCAAAAGCGACATTGCTAAATGGCGGCTGACACAGGTAATTCATCCACGCCTGCATTGGGGTTTGCGCTGAATTTAAGTGAATATGCTTGTTTTCCACACAGTTATCCTCAAAGTTATCCACAGGATAAGCAATTGTTTTATTGAGTCGATAAGCTGACTTAGCGTTATTTTTTAAGTTCAAAGTAACCCAATATCTGATCTAATTGCAGAATAAATTCCGCATCAGGCTGCCAATGACAAACCCCTTGCCCTGTTTGCCCTTGCATACCACGTAAATACAAATAGCTGGCTCCGCCCAAATGTTGCCGAATATCATAATTTTGCAAACGACTGCCTAAATAACGATGCAATGCCACCAAGTACAATGCCGCTTGTAACCAATAACTTGATTGGGTCATGTTACGTTCAAGATTGGTTTTTTCATAATCGCGCTGATCGGCACCCAAATAATTACTCTTATAGTCGGCAATGTGATAACACTGCCCATCAAAATAAACCAAGTCAATTGAGCCTGTCAGATAACGCGCAGTAGCGGCTTCATTTAAATCTTGAATAGGATGTCCCGCATCTTCAAACAATTGCTGAATTGCTTGAATAAATAAGCGCTGATCTGCCAACGCCAAATAGAATGGAAACTCTGATAAATAATGTGCAGTAGATAAGGCGGAAAGCTGGAAAGTATCGTGCAAAGGAGTATTCAACACATCCTTCAGCCACTCGGTCATGTGCGCAAAAATATCTGCTTCCTGCACAGTCGCGCTGCCTTTGGCAGTGTCGAGTTTTGCAATCAAATCTACCAATAACACATCTGAATTAAACTCTTTGTCGTTATGAAAACGGCGTTTGACTTCTTCAAAAATGTCATCATGACTGGCTTGAAAGTCGATATATTCAAAGAGTTTATGTAAAAAACTCCCCGCTTGAGTACCACGCTGAAAATTAGCTTTGATCCATGCAATCGGTTGAGCCACCTGTACGATTTCCTGTTCCGTTTCGACAGGTTCCTGATTGATTTCGTCGGCAGCAGCAGCCTGCTCCTCGCTTGCCAATGCCAAAGTATCGCTACGCATGGCGGCAGGTAAATGTTGTGCCAAGCCACTAAAACTGGTTTTGGTTCGTGGATAAAAGCGACGCTGCGGAAAATCTGCAGCTTCAATCTTAATTTCTTGCACTTGTTCAAGTTGTAATGCTGCCGCCAATTGTGTCAGAGGTGCTTCATCACAGCTCCATGCTGCTGCAATTTCTGCTGAACTTGGCGCTTGTAAACGCCAGACATTTAAACCAGCAGATTTTGGTGCAGCCTCTTTTTTACCTTCTTTTGCAGGCGTAGGCTGTTTTAGCATCGCATAGACCCGATAACTGGCACGGGTGAGTGCCACATACCAAAGCCGATTCAACTCTGCCAAACGGCGCTCACTGTGCTGCTGCATTGCTGTGGCATCTATGTCTTTATGTTTAATGGCAATGATACGTTGCTCAATGCCTTGCTCTTCCTGCGTTGCAAACACCAAAGCAGACTTGTCAGATATAGGTGGCTGATCTGCCGACATCAAAAAGACCACTTTAAACTCCAAGCCTTTGGACTGGTGAATGGTCATCAATTTCACGCCTGCCGCATTAGAAAGTTTTCGTTCAATTTCCCAATCGCGTTTGGCAGGTGATTCAACTTGCTGTAAATACCAGTAATACAGCATGTAAGCCCCTTGATGGCGTTCACTTTGACGACTCAGCAATTCGGTTAAATGGCGTAAATTCACCACATGCCGTTCATTGTCAAAACTGCGTTTTGCCACCAAATTTTCCCAAATTTTAAATAAGTTCAGGCAGTAATTCCATGCGGTTAAAAAGCCTTTATTGACCCACATTTCCCGAATGCAGTCGAAGTCATAAATAAACTGACCTAACCCCTGTTGCTCAAGTTCAATCAACTGTTGCAGGTTATAACCCAATAAACGTGTCAGTAAGGCACGCTTGACCTTGGCTTCATCATAAGGATGTAAAATTGCAGTTAAAATTGCCGCCACATCTTTGGCTAAAAAGCCTGTAAAAACACTGCGCTGACTACTTCTATTGACCTGAATTCCAATCCGTTCAAGCTCGTATTGGGCTTGATCAAGCTTTTGATGACTGGTCGATAAAATGGCAATATCATCGGCTTGTAAAGCGACTTTGCCTGAAGAGTGATCAAAATATAAATCGCCTGCAATGCCTTGATTTAATAACTCGCGAATTTTTCGTGCAATTTGAATGGACTCATCCTGATCATGTTCCACCGTTACCCAACGCAGCGGTGCAGGATTGACCTGTTGCCGATCCATTAAAGCAGGATGAGGACGTGAACCTGCAATGACAGGATCATAAATCACTTTTTCACCAAAAGCGGGTTGGCGTTTAAATAACTCATCCACCACACTGACCAGCTCTTTCACTGAACGATGATTTTGTCTGAGCGAGTAAATGCGACCTTGTTTTTTCAGCACATCATCGCGGGCATTGTTATAGGTCAGCATATCACCACCGCGGAAACCATAAATCGCCTGCTTAGGATCGCCCACCATAATCATACAACCACGCGCATACCACTTTGGATTGCGCCAAATTTGTGCCAGCATGTCATCTTGATCTTGGTTGGTATCCTGAAATTCATCCACCAAAATCAGTGGATAACGCGTATGCACAAACTGTGCAAAACGCTGCCCACGTTCTCCCTGCAAAGCTTCAGCTAAACTGCGAATTTGTTGGGAAAAAGTGGTTTCCCCTTTTTGCTGTAAAAGTTGCGGTAAACGCTGTTTGACGTGTTGTACCAAATAGAATTTTAAATTGGTCTCCACCAATTCAATTTGACGCTCAAAATTAAGTTTGGCATCCACAACTGCTTTGATTTTTCGGATCACAGGATGATCAAAAAAAGCATCTTGCACCTCTTGCGTACATGGTGCTTTCGCTTTGTTAAAAATTGATTTTCTGAGCTTGCCGTCTTGGTTCAAATATAGTGCAAAGACCGCATTAAACAATGCGGCAAGATGTGAATTAAAATAATGTTCTAAAGGGCTGTGCTTAATTTTTTCAATCAGTTTTGGCAAAGTCACTGTAAATAGTGGCTGCAACCCCTTCTTATCACTCCCCGCGACATAATCGGAAAAATTAAAGCTATATTCACCATCATAATATTCTTTTAATTCTTCAATTTGCGTCATGGTGATACTGGCTAAATTCTGCAACGCCTCTGCTAAATCTTGTACATCCAATTGTGCCTGATCTATGCCCTGAATCTCTGCCGATGCAAAATTCAAACTGGTATTGACCAACCCCTCATAGTCTGCTGCAGATTTCAACCGCCCACATAACAGCATATAGTCCACAACATGCTGAGGCTGTGCTTGAATCCATTCACGCAGCACATCATGCACCAATTGTTCAGTATAGACCAATGCTTGGTCGGTAATATTGGCGCGCTCAATTTTGCCGCTTTCAAAGGAAAATTCACGCAATAATTTTTGGCTAAAGCTATCCAGCGTTCCGACAAATAATTCATCGAGTTGTGCAATCACCAAGTTCAAACGTGAACTGGCATAGTCCAGTTTTAAGCGATATTCCTGCAGAACATTTTTGAGTAAAGGGTCTTGTAGTTGTGTAATTTTTTCTGCAAGGGCACGCTGATCTAAAGACTGGTTTAAACACTGATCGATATATTGTTGGGTTTCAAGCAAACGTGCACGAATACGACTTTTTAGCTCGGCTGCTGCGGCACGGGTAAATGTGGTCGCAATCACCTGATTAGGCAAATAATCTTTCAGGAAAATCCGCACCATCAAACTAGATAAAGTATAGGTTTTTCCTGTACCTGCCGATGCTTCAATCCAATGCAAGCCTTTGAATTGCATCTCTTGAATTGGGTCATAACAAATTGGGAATGGGCTAGATGAGTTCACGCAGATTCCCCTTGTTTTTGAAGATTTTTCGCAGATTCATAATTTTCAATGATGGGCTGATACAGTCGATGGCTATATTGCTGAAATGCCTCAATCAACAACGGTTCAGTTTCACTGTCTTGAAAAATAAATGACCAGTCTGGGTGATTTTTCTCACTTTCATCAATAAAGCTCCTCCTAGCACCGTCATGCCAATGTTTTACGAAGCTTTCCATATTCAAAACTTGATCGGACTGAGCTTCATCCCACTGAATTTCAAATTCTTTTTTATCTTTCATTTTTAAAACCAAAGCCGCAGGCAATAACACAGGATATTGCTGTGCGTGTTTCCAGAACTCAAACCACTGGGCTAAATACTCGTGTGCTTGCTGTGCATGGATATTGGCAAAATGAATCACCGCATCTTTACACACCACAATCCGCTCTAAATCTTGCTGTTCTGTGTTCTGATAAGCCACCCAGAACAGATATTCCAACCATACTTCGGCATATTTTTTTGGTCTGGCACTCGCTGCCACCACGCTACACCAAAGCTTTGTAGGCTGTTCAGGCACTTGAATACGGATATGCAAATGCGGATTCATTTTCCAAAGCTGTTGCGTTGTTGCGGTTGCCTCATCTGCAAACTGCTGCAGTATGTCACGTAAATATTGCTGTTCTTGCAGTCCCGTTTTAAACGTGGCATTTAAAGTTTTGCCCACAGGTAAAGTATCTTGCAACAAGCTTTCTGCATCTTGCGTGCCATGTTGGAGTAAAAAATCACGCACACTATATTTTTCCAAGCCATTTAAAATCAGTGGCTCATGGTTCATTGCAGCAGTGTCGGATTGTAAATTTTCGACTCCAATCGCTTTTAAATAGGCACGTGCAGGGAAACATACATCTCGAATCCATTGTATACTGTCGAGTACCACCACGTCTTGTGGCAATAATGGATATTCACCAAACCATGCTTCGCGTGGTGTGGTTTCTTGCTGCATTTGTTTGGCAACCCGATACCATTGATCTTTAAAGCGAACTTCACGGCTTTCGGCAAAACGCAGTTGATCAAAAGGTTGCAAACTATGTAAGTGATAAAGAGATTTCAATTGTGCGGGAATCTCGACACCATTCAAATTTAAGCGTGAATCGCTAGCTTCATCGGGATGTTTCACAATCAACTCCAAATGCTGCACAAATTCCTGCACCAGCACGGATGGATCGCGCACCTCGCCATCACTGACATCAAAACCGTTATAAAATAACCAAACACTGTCTTGCGCCAACAATAAACTATCTAAAAATGCCCCTTGATCATCCTCAATGCGTGAACGATCTCCGAGTTGTGGTTTTAATAATTGCATCAAATCAAAAGCCAATTGCTGGTCACGACTTGGGAACACGCCATTGTCCAAATTCAGCATCACAATCAGCTTATACGGCAGTGGACGAATTGCACCAATTTGGCTAAAGGTAATGGCGCCCGATGGACTGGCTTGTTCGAGTTGGGTTTCGAGCTGGGCTGAAATTTCTTGCAGAATATAATCCAGCGGTAAGCTTAAATGACGCAAATCTTGACCCGACTGCACATCAAAATAACTGGCTAAGGTCAGCATACGGTCATGTTTTTGCACCAAACTAAACACCGATGCCAACACATCTACCCCTGCATCCTGAAACTCACTCAGGTCTTGCATCAGTTGTTTAAGCCAATATTCCACCGTTTTGGCTTGCCCCAATTCATGCTGAATTAGCCAATCACGGCGCTGTGCAAAATCCTGATAAATTTGAACCAGTTTAAAAATCAATTCAAAATCGCTACTTTGCACATCGGCATAACTTAAAGTGTGCTGAACCACGCAATGCTCTGGCACTGCAACGCCCAAAGCCAAACGATCTAAAGCAAACTTTAAGCTGAACCGATAATCTTGATCATCTGCACTCAGGCTGCGTTTTAAATGCTCGGCATCTAAACCACGTTTAAAACCTGCATTGGCCAACAACTCATTCATGCGCTCAATATTGTTTAAATTCAAGGCATAACGCTGTTGTGTGGCAGCTAAACTCAACCAGTCACCAAACTCCTCAAAGCTAAAACGTCCTTGTACCAACGCTATACGCCCAACCACCGCACGCCAAGCATTGTGAATATCTAAAGAGCTGATACCTGCTATTTGAATAGGCAAATACACACTATCTTGACTGAGTTGATGCCCTAAAGTAGCTTGATTCTGCTGTGCTTTTTGTTGTCCTTTCTGATAGAGATCACGCTCACTTGGCGGTGCAGCAAATACGCTGCGAATTAAAGACTCTTGTTCTTTGAGTTTCGGACTCAATACCAAAATATCACTGGCTTGGCGGCTGTCATCTTGTCCTAGCCATGCAATTAAACGATCTTTGAGTACCTCAAGCTGACGTAAACTTGAATGACACACATGAATTTGCAATGACTCATCGGCAGGATCTAAGTCATACGCCTGCGCGACTGGCTCAACCAAATTCAATACATCCGATTGAATTTTACCCAGTAAATGCTGCGGCTCTTCTTCAGGGAAAAGATCATACCACTCGCCTTCATCACCACTTGACAACGCCGCCAATAAAGAAAAGTGATCACGTGCCTGTTTACCAAAGCGTGTCAGCAAAGGATGATGTGACTCGCGCATATCGGCATTAAATTCGCCATTATATTTTTTGATATATGCAGCAATATCATCATCACTTACGGTTTTATTTTGACTTTCCATCTCACGAATAAAACGACTTTTGATTCGCGCATCCATGTTTAATTTCCACTTAGGATCGACCATGTCTGCCCAATATTCTTGCGATGGGTTGTAATGCAGAATAAAAATATCCATATACTGCGCCAAACGGCGGATAAACAGCAACTGACTTGGCGGCAAATCCAATAAGGTAAAAATCACCAACTGTTTGGGTAATTTGTTAATACACGAATTTGGATTTTCAGGCTCGCCCAAAGCTTGCCAAAATTGCAGATCAATCTCCTGCATTTTTTCAAAATCTGCATGAAAAATATGCAACCACAACCAACTTTGCCATTGCTCTAATTCTTCGGCTTGCTCTTGAGTAAATGCGGCTATTTCCAATGCCGCTTGTTTTTCTTCTTCGCTCTCAAAGTTTTTAGGGATATAAATTTGCTGCTTTAAGTTCAGGCGTTTCTGCTGTCCCCAAACCGCTAACCAATTGCTTTGACATTGGCAGACACCCTCGCAGCCTTTTTGGCAAAAACCACGATAAACCATGTAATTGCTAAATAAACGTGAAACTTTATCTGCCACCCAATACAGCATGTTTTGCTTTTTGAGCTGCTTTTCTAAACCCTGTGACAATTGCTCTGCGCTGTCATAAATTCGCTGAATCAAACGATGTAAAGCATGCTCGGAAGGAAGTGGGTTTTGTTCGTGTTGTATCCACGGTTGTAAGTCATAAAACACACGCCATTGCATCACAATACGCGGAATATTTGCCTGACGCACCCGATCTTTATCGTCTAAAACTGCCTGATAAGCGGCCCATTGAAAGGCACGAATACGATGATGAAATTCAGTATTGGCACTAATGCCTTTTTGCTCGGCTATTTTTTCCGTCAGCCACTTTTCTACTGCCACTGAAGGCACAATAAAATGCTGGGTTTGTAGCACCTGAAGCGGATTCGATGTCGGTTGACGTATGGTTTTCAGCATTTCATTGACTAAAACTTCTATACGTTGGCTTTGTATGACATGAATCGCCATAAGGTATCCTTTAATTTATTTTGAATAAGAATGTATTAAATGTACTAGAAGGCCGTTGATCTATCATTTGCCTCAAGCACAACAAAAGAATAAAGATTATTGGCTATACACTTACAACGGTGTATGCCACTTTACAAGCATACTTTTATTGCCTACTTTATTCAAAAAGTGCTTTGAATAAAGTGGTTTAATTTACCAAACAGCATACGATTATCCGCCATTTTAAGGTTGTACTTATGATAAAAAGAGAGACAATTCCAGACAGTATTGATCCAAGCCTAGACTTGGAAATGATTCGTGCAGAATGCCTAGAACTGGTCAAAAAACGTGCCTATTTTTCTGCAGGTGCAGCCGTCATTCCTGTGCCGTTCTTAGACGTTGTCATTGATGTGGGCATCTTGTCGCAACTGATTCCAGAAATTAATGCACGTTTTGGCTTATCTCCTGAGCAAGTCAGCGTGTATGATCCTGAAACCCGAAAAGTCCACTGGAGCGAATTGCGTAAACGCGGTGTGGAATTTTCAGGCTTAGTCGTGGCGCGTACTGCAGTAAAAAAATCCCTGAATAATGTCGCAGCCAAGTACATCACCAAACAAGTCACCAAGTTTATTCCATTGGGTGGACAAATGGTGGCAGCAGGTTTGGGTTATTTTATTATGAAAAAAATTGCCGAAACGCATGTTGAAGAAAGCTATAAACTGGCAAAAAGCATTCAGCTTAAACAAGCCAAAGTTGTGAATGCTTAATTTTTAAACTAAACAGACTCAAATTCAGCTAACTTAACACGCAGTCTTTGCATCCTCGAGGCAGATTATTCTGCCTTGAGTTGTTTCAAGATGGTTCTTAAAATTTCCAAACGTGCTGCATTTTTGTCATTACTCGGAATGATGTGCCACGGTGCATATTCGGTACTGGTACGTTGCAGCATATCTGCCGCTGCCACCAAATAATCATCCCAACGGCTACGGTTGCGCCAGTCTTCATCTGTAATTTTAAAACGCTTATGTGCGGTTTCCTGACGTGCTTTAAAACGCAGCTCCTGCTCATCTTTACTAATGGCTAACCAAAATTTGATGACGACAGTTTGATGATCATTTAAGTCTTTTTCAAAACGGTTGATTTCGTCATAAGAACGCTGCCATTCCAGTGGGCTAATCAAACCTTCTACACGTTCTACCAATACCCGACCATACCAAGAACGGTCAAAAATATTGATTTTTTCTTCAGGCAGAATTTTCGTCCAAAAACGCCACAAATAAGGACGACTGATTTCAAAGGCTTCAGGTGCACTAATGGTGTAAATTTCGTATTCACGCGGATCCAGTTTTTTTACAATCCGTTTAATCGCGCCGCCTTTGCCTGCTGCGTCCATTCCTTCAAAAACAATGCTGACATTACGGTTGTCTAAACGCAGTGCATCTGCCACTTTTTTCGTGAGTTTCTTTAACTCTGCTTTATAGTCATCCTCATTGACCGATTCAGATACAGGATTAAGCAAAACTTCTGGAATTTCTGCAGCTTGCCAAGTGATGCCCGAACTGGTCGGATGCACAGGACAATGCTCTAAAGCACGTAAAATATGCTGTGCAAATTGTTGATCGCGGATGGTTTCATCTTCGCAATCAATCATAATCCAGTCATCGGTAAAGCGTTGGCGCAGCTTTTGTAAGCTGTCATATTGCTTTTTATTGCGCCAATCCAAGCCGTGCAATTTATGCCAATGCACTTCGCTCGGTTCCATATCATCTAGTCGTTTTTGTAGTGATTTCCACGATAAATCGAACCAGATTTTAATGACATCCACATGGTTATTTTTTAAGTCTTCTTCATAGGCACGCATTTTTTCGACATAGTTATCAAACATGGTGTCATCAATTTGTTTAGACACATGCATGGCTGTGCTTAATAAGTCACTATACCAATTGCCAAACATCACCATAATTTGACCTTCGGCAGGAATAAAACGTGCATAAGGCTGCCAAAGTGTCTGTTTGGGATTAAACGGGTGTGGCGCATCGGCTTTTACCCTTAAATAACGCGGATCGACCCATTCCCTAAGTTGTTTGACCGACTCTCCTTTCCCCGCCAATTCAATGCCGCTCACTAAAATCAGCAAACTTTTGGCATTTTTTTCACCTTTGGTATTTTTTAAAGCATATTGGGCTTCAATTAGCTCGACTGAAAGTTGTTCTTCTTCCATGAGTTTAAATTCAGTATGTGCTTGTGACATCATCTACCCTATTGTTGTGTTATTTAAGCTCTGCTGATCATTCGTCTATATTTACGATATTAGAATGAGCGACAGACTTTGATCAGTATACGAATATCGACCCATTTTTTAACAACTTTTCGCTTATTTTTGTAGATTAATCTCACACACTGACCTTTGCCGTTTGGAATTCTGTGTAATTTGTCATAGCGACGAGATCAAACTCACATTAAGATTTGCCCATTCAACTCAATAATGAGACACCCTATGTCTAAACTTGCTGCTTTAGATGAGCTGTTAGAACTGTATTATCAATTTAAATATCATAAAAATCCTATGCTTTTTCAACGCTTACAAGATGTTCAAGCATGGCAAAAACAGCGTATGCAACGCACCCATGCCACACAGTTTGCCGAAAAGCACAATGTCTTGATGGCTGAATATTTTTTAAACCGCTTATATGGCGGTCCAGATTTTGACGCTTTGGCAGGTCAAATTGCTCGCCTACTGAAATATGCACACAAAGCTGAAAAAATCATCCCTGAAAATGCAATAAAAACAGGGACTTCTGGGGTAAGTCTGGCGATTTTGGCAGTGCAGTTAGATGAACAAGTCGCGATACAATTGCTACAGGACTATCCTGAAAATATGCCTTTAAATGATGAGATGATGCGTCTGACTTATTTAAAGCTCGATCAGGGCGAAGCACGCTTAAAACAATTAAATATGTTGGATGAACTGGGTAAAAACCTAGATAAATATATGCGCTCTTTTGTGGTCTATACCGCTTTTAAAATGTGTAAAGGCGCGGCGCAAAAATACAGTTTTCAAATTATGTATGAGTTTATGCAAGATGGCTTTTTAGCCATGAAACCATTAAAGTCTGCAGAGAAATTTGTGAAGCAATTTACTACCACAGAACGGGAAATTATTGCCAAAGTACATGCAGGTGATTTACATCCATTTTCATAATCCCAATGTGTGAAATAACCAACACTTATTCAGCACACTTACGCTATCTTTGGTTTTTTCTGTATATTATTCATAACAATTGCATGATGATTACTGTACAAGTGCTTAGAATCTGTCATCATGCATACACTGCAGCCTTAAGCCTTTTTATCCTGAGGAGTGACTCCAATGTCGAATGAAAATCAAACGCCTACCGCTACTCCCGAGTCGGCACAACCAACAGACAAAGTGAGTCCATTCTTAACCGAACCTCTACCGCAAGGCGCTCCACAAGGTCAGCAACAATCTTTAGAACAAAAATTAACGGATACACCTGTTACGGGTTCAGTGCCAAAATATAATTTGCCGCGCGGTGCCAACACAGGCAATGTCGGTGCAACCACACACTTCGGCTACCAAACCGTCAGCAGTGAAGATAAAGCCCAGAAAGTCGCAGAAGTCTTCCACTCGGTTGCAAGCAAATACGACATTATGAACGACTTAATGTCATTTGGTATTCACCGCTTATGGAAACGCTTTGCGATTAATATGTCAGGTGTACGTCGTGGTCAGCGCGTACTGGACATTGCAGGCGGTACGGGTGACTTAGCCAAAGTCTTTAGCCGTGAAGTTGGCCCTACAGGTCATGTGGTACTGTCAGATATTAACGAATCTATGCTGAATGTTGGCCGTGACCGTCTAATTGATGCAGGCTGTACCAATGTCGATTTCGTGTTGGCGAATGCCGAAACTTTAGAACCATTTGAAGACAACAGCTTTGACTTACTGACTATTTCATTTGGTTTACGTAACGTGACCGATAAAGATGCAGCTTTGGCAGCGATGTACCGCGTACTCAAGCCGGGTGGTCGTTTATTGATTTTAGAATTTTCAAAACCAGTATTTGAACCGTTCTCAAAACTCTACGATTTATATTCATTCACAGCATTGCCATTGATGGGTAAAATTGTCGCAAACGACTCAGAAAGCTACAAATACTTGGCTGAATCTATTCGTATGCACCCAGATCAACGCACTTTAAAAGGCATGATGGAACAGGCAGGCTTCCAAAACTGTGATTACCACAACCTGACTGGTGGTATTGTTGCCGTTCACCGTGGTTTTAAACTCTAAGGCGTACCGCAATGTGGTCAATTCTCGCCCTTGGTGCAGTTGAGAAACTGATTCATCATGTTATTGATTTGGATGCGATTACTCGCATCCAGCTCAACCAACTACACGGCAAAATGTTGCGTGTGGTGCTCGATTCGCCACAGCTTTCTGTAGATGTCTTTTTTGATGACAACAAAGTTCGTTTAGAACCTACTGCAACAGGTCACAGCGAGCAGCCTTCTATTTTTGAGCAACGCCCGTTTGATCAAGCGCAAAATATCAGCCCCGCAACGGCCACTTTGCATGTTAAAAATGTGGTGCAATTGCTCAAACTGTTGCTATCCGATGAAGTGGGCAATATTCCCCTACAAGGTGACTATCATCTTTTACAAGATATTCAGCGCATTATGCAGCAGGCTGAACTAGACTTGGCCGCACATTTAAGCCCTTGGATTGGTCCTGCTTTGGCTCATGAAGTTGGCAAAATTCAGCTTGCACCCAAGCATTTAAAACGCAGTCTACACAGCCATTTGTTCTTTGCTGAAGATGCCCTAAAAGAAGACAGTGGTTTATTTGCCCCACGCTGGCAAATGGATGACTTACAACAAGATACGCGCATTTTTCAACAAAATTTAGACCGTGCCGAAGCCAAAATCCAACAGCTACAAACGCAGCTTGATGCACAGCCAGATACCGCTTCTGACACCTTAAACTCCACTCAGCCCTAGGGAATAAGTCTTTATGATTCCGCACGTTTCACGTTTACTCGAACTTTGGCGCATTGCCGCGCACTATAGACTCGACACGTTGTTTCCTGCGGAAGAACTACCAGAAAAGGCACGTCATGCACTCAGTTTTATTCGCATGCACCCTGCGGCTTGGTCAAGTAAAGAGCGTAAAAACCCGCTGAAGCTCAAAGAAGCTTTAGAAGAAATGGGACCACTGGCGATTAAACTTGGGCAATTACTGTCTACACGTCGTGACCTGATTCCGCCTGAAGTTTTACAGCAATTGGTGTTGCTACAAGACCGTGTCAAACCATTCGGTTCTGACGTGGCACAAATGCGAATTCAGCAATCGCTCAAGGCAGACATCAACACCCTGTTTGCCCGTTTTGATGAGCAACCTTTAGCAGCAGCCTCCATTGCGCAAGTCCATACCGCTGCCTTGCATGATGGTCGTGAAGTCGTCGTTAAAGTCACCCGTCCCGATATTCGCCAGCAAATTCTACAAGATTTTGAAATTCTGGAATGGCTCGGTGCAGCACTGGAAAAACGTCTGGAAGCGGCACGCGCTCTACATTTATCTGAAATTATTCAGGACTATCGTCAAATTATTCTCAACGAACTGGATTTGACCTTAGAAGCCGATAACACCCGCCGCATGCGTCACTACTTTACAGGCTCAAGCATGATGTACGTGCCTGAAGTCTATATGGACAGTAAAGATGTGATGGTGGCAGAGCGCATTACAGGTGTGCCTATTTCCGACACGGCAACCTTTGATCGTTTGGGGATGAATCGTGCCGATTTGGCAGAAAAAGGCCTCACGATTTTCTTTACTCAAGTGTTCCGTGACAACTTTTTCCATGCCGATATGCATCCTGGCAACGTCTTTGTGGAAACCATCAATCCGAATAATCCGCGTTTTATTGCGCTAGATTGTGCGATTATGGGCGAGCTGTCCAAGCATGACCAAATGACCGTAGCACGTATGTTGCTGGCGGTGATGAACAGCAACTTTATGCAGCTGATTCAAGTGGTACACCAAGCTGGCTGGATTCCACCGGGCACAGATCAAGATGCTCTCGCCCGTGAAATGCGCCGTACTGTCGGGCCAATGGTGTCTAAACCGATGCACGAATTGGACTTTGCAGGCATTCTGATTCAGGTCATGGATATTGCACGTCGTTTCCATTTGGAAATTCCACCGCAATTGATGCTACTCCTGAAAACATTGGTGCATGTTGAAGGCTTGGGCACAGACTTATATCCAGAACTGGATATCTGGAAACTGGCAAAACCAATTTTAACGGATTGGATTAAAGCCAATATGAATCCAGTCAAAAATGTCAAAGAAATTGGGCAGCAAATTCCCGACCTGTTACTGGGTGCGCAAGACTTACCAAGTTTAATGATTGACAGTTTAAATGGTTTAAAAAACCAATCGGCTTGGCATTCCAAACAATTGCATGAATTACAAAGCATGCGTCTACAAATGGAACATCAGCAAAAACGCAGCTGGATTTTTGGCAGCATTATGGCCATTTTCCTCTCCATTGCGATTATTGCACCGTGGTATGTCTCTATTGTTTTAATCGCGTTGGCAAGTTTCTTGGCGATTTGGCGTATAGCTAAATAAAGCCACATTGCTTGATAACAAACTGATTAGACGATAAAAAAATTAGAAAGCCTGTTTTAAAGCAGGCTTTTTTATCACGCTGATTTTCTCTAACTCATCCTAAAAACTACCGCATGACTCATCAGTCACCAAATGATGCCTCTCGCCATTGTTGCAAAAATCACCACGCCTACAATTAATGCACATTTGTAGCGTTATAGATCAAGCATGACTCAGCTTTTGCATAAACGTGCCCCTGCACTCAGTATTCGCGCAGGACATCTGGCACGCCAACTGATTGAACAAGAAGGCTTACATGCCCAACACGTCGATATTATTCCAGGTGCAGCAGGCGGCCCCAAAGGTATTGGCATTCAAGGCTTAGACCAAGCTATTTTTGGCGAGTTTTTTGCCCAAGCCTCAAAGCGTCGTACTGTGGTCGGTTCTTCAATTGGCAGTTGGCGCTTTGCCAGTATTTTGGCGTGGGGCGCAAAACAAGGCACTGAACGCCTGTCCGATTTATATACCAACTTGTATTTTCATAAAAAAATGTCGCGCCAAGAAGTCGCTGAGATTTGTCAAAATATGCTGTTTGAACTGATTCAGGGACAGCAACAACAACTGATTCAGCATCCTGACTATCACCTCACGGTCATTTCCGTCAAAGCTCAACATATTTTCCAAAGTGACCAAGCCTTGCCTTTGCTAGCATCTGTGGCTGGAATTATTGGTAGCAATGCCATTGCGCGCAAACATAACCGCTTATTTATGCAACGCGTCATCAGCCAACCTGCGCAAGGTCAGCAGTTTATGGTAGAGGATGATTTTGTCACCCATTACCAAGCCCTGAATGAGCAGAATGTCGCACCGTGGCTGCTCGCCTCAGCGTCTATTCCCGGGGTGATGTCTGCTATTCGTGACATTCCTGATGCGCCCGTGGGCAGTTATCGGGATGGTGGCTTAATTGACTACCATCTAGATTTACCTTACCAAAGTCAGGGCATTGTGCTGTACCCACACTTTACCGACAGCATTACCCCTGGCTGGTTTGATAAAATGTTGAAGCATCGTAAAGCCAATCCTGAAAATCAGGCCCGGACACTCTTGCTATCACCTTCGGCAGAATATTTAAGCAGCTTGCCTTTAGGCCGTTTGCCCGATCGTAAAGACTTCACCTTAAAAGGTTTAGATCAGGCACAGCGCATTCGCTTATGGAAACAATCGGTGGCAGAAAGTCAGCGTTTGGGCGATGAATTTCTGGAAATGGTGGAAAAACAAAACTTCCCTCAATTTATGCAAACGCTTTGACAGTACAAATCTGGCAAGATAATTTAGGTAAATTGTCTTGAATCACGTACACTATAGGGACGATGCAAAATCGTGCGCTCAGAAAATAGCGTCCATACAATTTAAATTAATTTTGGTGAACAACTCATGAATAACTTGCAATGGCTCGATGAAGTAAAATTTAACGAACAAGGATTAGTGCCTGCCATTGCACAGCATCATCAAACAGGACGTGTGTTGATGGTGGCGTGGATGAACCGTGAAGCCTTGGCACTGACTGCCGAAAAAAATCAGGCGGTGTATTTTTCACGTTCACGCAATAAATTGTGGCACAAGGGTGAAGAATCTGGACACTTTCAAACTGTGCACGAGATTCGTCTGGACTGCGATGCCGATGTGATTATCCTGCAAATTGAACAACATGGTGGAATTGCTTGCCACACAGGGCGTGAATCTTGTTTCTATCGCAAACTCACCGCCAATGGTTGGGAAATTGTAGATGCACAGCTGAAAGACCCGAATCAAATTTATGGTGAACAAGCCGCCAATGCTCACACCTTAGCCATGAGCCAATCAAAGGCACAAGCTGAACAGGTTGAAGTTTTGGCTTATTTAGGGCAAATGATGAGCGAGCGCAAAACCGCTAATCCTGACTCATCTTATGTAGCCAAGCTATACCATAAAGGCTTGAATAAAATTTTGGAAAAAGTCGGTGAAGAAACCGTGGAAGCAATTATTGCCGCCAAAGATTTCAACACCGAAGCCAATGCCAACAACAAAAATGACCTGATTTATGAAGTGGCCGATTTATGGTTCCACAGCATTGTCATGTTGGGTTATTTCGATATTGAACCGCAAGTGGTACTGAATGAATTGGCTCGTCGTCAAGGTTTATCAGGCTTGGTTGAAAAAGCCAACCGTAGCCATTAACGCGAAAAGCCAACCCTGATCTGTGTCTGTAATCACCAAGCCTCGCCCGACCTATGAGCAAGCCACTGCTATAGATAATGCACGTCTGGGCAAATCTTTTAAAGTGATTGCCTATGCAGGTACAGGTAAAACCACGACCTTACAAATGATCAGTGATGCCATGCCAGAACGGCGTGGCATGTACTTGGCATTTAACAAAGCCATTGCCGCAGAAGCACAAAGTAAATTTCATCGTCAGGTCGATTGTCGTACATTTCACTCGCTTGCATATCGCAGCGTTCCACGTGGAGTCACCGACAAATTACGCCTACCCCGTTTAAGTCCAAGTTTTATTGCCAAAGAGTATCGTTTAGAACCGATTACCCTTAGACGTATGATGGGCGGACGCTATGAAAAATATGTGTTGATGCCAAGTCGTTTAGCCAGTTTGGTGGCCAATGCCGTGAGTCATTTCTGCTCGACCAGTTCGCAATACCCTGCCCCACGACATTTACAAGCACCCAGTTGGTTGCATCCAGATGACATCGACACCTTACAAAAGCATCTTTATCCTGCGGTAGAACGACGCTGGTTGGAGTCAATTGACCCGAATCATCAGGCAGGCATTGGACACGATATTTATCTGAAACTTTGGGCCTTGTCTGAACCCAACATTCCTGCCGATTATGTGCTGTTTGACGAAGCTCAAGATGCCGACCCGCTCATGCTGGGCATTTTACTCAAGCAACGTAATACTCAAGTGATTTATGTGGGCGATGCGCATCAGCAAATCTATGCTTGGCGTGGTGCAATCAATGCCATGCAGCAATTACCTTTGCCTGAATCACGACTGACCACATCGTTCCGTTTTGGTGAAGAAATTGCCCTGACCGCCAATGCCATTTTAGGTGGGCTGAATGAAACCGTGCCACTCTTGGGCAATCCAGAATTACATTCCAAAGTGGTCAACAAACCGCATACCAAAATGCGTGATGCGATTTTATGCCGTACCAACGCCCGTGCCATGGAACTGCTACTGGCAGGTTTAGTGCATGGCGATAAAGTCAGTCTGCAAGCCGACCATGTGCGCTTAAACCGTTTTGTGGATGCTGCCGCGATGCTCAAACAAGGCAAACGTGTGACCGACGTTCCGGAACTGGCATGGTTTAACTCTTGGCATGATGTACATGAATATTGTGAAACCAACGATGGCAGCGACATTAAACCTTTGGTCAAACTGGTGGATGATCATGGTACTAATCCACTCAAACGGGCGTTGGCAAAAATCACCCCAATTGACCAAGCCGACTATATTATTTCGACAGCGCATAAAGCCAAAGGTTTAGAATGGAATCGGGTACATATTGAAGACGACTACCAATTTAAACTGAACGACAAAGAGCATAAAATTAGCGATGAAGAATTAAGATTACTGTATGTGGCATGCACACGTGCTAAAGTCAGTTTAAATATTCATCATATTTACGATTTGGTACAACAACTGAAAATAAAAATGCCGACATCGTTACGCAAAGCGGTGGGGTAATTGCAGCAGGTGCGCTATGAAAATTACATCGGTTCATTTCAGACACATCACCCATTTTGCAGACCTAAAACTCGAACTCAATTATCACGATCTTCCCATCACCCTTATTTTAGGAGACCAAAGTGCGGGGAATACTTCGCTATTACGCTTTAGTTATCAGGCACTAACCTGGTTTGCTGCACGTTATAAAGATTTACGCACTGCGGGCTTGGTCATGCAAGATCAAGATATTATGCAAACGCGCTTACAAGCAAAAATTGATGTGTGTGTGGAGATTCCAGCAGAAATAGGCAGTTTGGCAGAATCAAGCAACACGCAAATTGAAAGCACCCAACATTGTGACTGGCAATTATATAAAACCCTGAATAGTAGCGGCGTAGGAGTAAGCAAAGCAGAAACCGCCAAGCTTGAAAAAATGGTGCAGCTCTATCAACACGCCATTAAACATGACCCGATGCAAGGTCTACCGCTGATTGCCTACTACCCTGCAGAACGCTTCGTGAATGAAGTTAATTTACTCAATAAAAATAATCCGCTGATTTTACAACCTGGACATGCCTACGAAATTGCTGCGATTCCATTCACGACATTTACTCGTTTTTTTGAATGGTTGCGGGAAATTTCCGATATTGAAAATGCCCAAAGTGCGCAGCTTTTACACAAGCTATATCAGCAACAACAAAGCGAACTCGCACAAACCCTGAATCAGTCCTTATTGCATGCCTATACCCAAATGCATGCACCGAGTTTACAAGCACTGAAAGATGCCTTACAAATCGTGCTGCCTGAAATTGAAGACCTATATCTACAACATCTGCCTAAATTACAACTCATGGTGCGCTGTCAGGGCAAAGATATGCTGTATCAGCAATTGTCGAACAGTCAGCGCAACTGGATTGCTCTGGTAGGCGATATTGTACGTCGCCTCTGTTTGCTAAACCCAAACAGTTTGTATCCGTGTCGCGAGGGAGATGGTATTTTGTTGATTGACCAGATTGATCATCAGCTCGATCAACAACAGGCCGCACAAATACTGACCCGTTTACATCAAGCTTTTCCGCGCTTACAAATTATTGCCACAGGCAACCGCAGCGAACTTTTGGAACAAGCGGAACGCTTTCAATGTTTAAAACTGGAACATCAACAGCTGCATCCCATCGCATGGCAAAGTTTACAACCGCAGTTTGCAGAAATTTATGCTGATGTGCTAGAAACCACTCACACGACAGAAGACGTCAGCCTACAAGAACAAAACCCAACACAATTAGGCACGGCTGAAATTTTGCAGCAGATTCAAAACCATTTAACTGCCGAACAAAAACAGGAATTGCTGCAACGCTTACAGCAATTGGATAGTGAGCCAACACCTGATCAATTGCCTGAATCTTAATTGCCGAAGTCTTTCAAGGCATACTTGGCCAAAAAGCAAGGAAATACTTTATCCCGCATATAACAGACGGTATATAATGACTTTGCTGTATGCAAAAAAAATTGATGTTGTTTTATTCATGTAATAAAATCAGATTAATTTTGAACTTTTATAGTAAAATCCGATTTTGCTGTAGTTTTTAAAGTTGCGCAATACAACTTTTTTTATACCTTGAATAGTGTCTATTGACCTTTCAAACACGGTGAATGCTGTAAAAATGCAGCAGATGCAGATCAACTTCATCCATAGTTCAACTAGGTTGTAGATTGACGCATCTAAATATTTTTAACACAGCTTTAACCAAACCAAGCACAACCTTATTCGCTGCATCGTCAGCGAAAGATCAGCATATTTTTTGCTGCTTGAGCCGCCTAGCCATGTAAAATTATTTTTGCATGATCTTGTTTTGAGTTTAAGTTGCGACAATACGCTCATCAAAACAATAGACTACGTGTTTACTGACACGACTGATTGGCTTTCAAGATTGAATCTTTTGGATGGTGTGTTGCTGTCCTGTAATCCTTGGAAGATAAGATTCATCCTTTAGGTTTTCAACCTATTCACGACAATGGATATGAGTGTGCTACCGATTATTATATTGTTACCGTTAGTACTGGGCACAACCCTTGTCTCGTGGCTGAAACAATTTTCACGCGGGGTAACGGCTTTAGGGGCGATTGGCGTCAGTCTGAGCAGTCTTATTCTGCTCCTGACTCAAGCAAAAGCAGTCTTTAATGGCGAAACGATCATTCAAACATGGTCTTGGCTGCCACAGTTGGGGATTGATTTAAGCTTTCGTCTAGATGCGCTTGGTTTATTATTCTCCTTGCTGATCACGGGGATCGGCACACTCATTTTTATTTATGCCTATTATTATTTAAGTCCACAAAACTCGCTCAGTAAACTCTATGTTCTCCTCATGCTGTTTATGGCTGCCATGTTGGGAATTTCGCTCTCCAATAACCTGATTTTGTTGCTGACTTTTTGGGAACTGACCAGTATTTCCTCTTTCTTATTGGTGGGTTATTGGAGCAATTACGAGGCAGCACAACGCGGCTCACGTATGGCACTGACCATTACAGGCATGGGCGGACTCGCCATGCTCGGTGGTTTTGTGTTATTGGCGCAAATCACAGGCACCTATCAAATTGACCAAATCTTAATGATGACTGAACAAATTCAAAGTCATCATTTATTTGTACCAACTTTATTGCTGATTTTATTGGGTGCATTTACCAAAAGTGCGCAATTTCCGTTTCACTTCTGGCTACCCAATGCCATGGCTGCACCCACGCCTGTTTCTGCCTATCTACATTCGGCAACGATGGTCAAAGCAGGGATTTTCTTGCTGGCGCGCTTATTGCCAATTTTTGCAGGCGCAGCGTTATATCACAACCTAGTCACCTTTATTGGTCTATTTACCCTGTGTATGGCAGCATTCTTTGCCATTTTCAAAGAAGATTTAAAAGGCTTATTGGCGTATTCCACCATCAGTCATTTAGGTCTGATCATGTGCTTACTCGGCATTGGTTCACCGTTAGCAGTAGCTGCTGCAATTTTCCACATCATCAACCACGCCACCTTTAAAGCGGCCCTGTTTATGATTGCAGGAATTATCGACCACGAATCAGGCACACGTGATTTACGCAAACTTAGTGGCTTATGGCAACTATTACCCTTTACCGCCACCCTCACTATGATTACCGCGGCCTCTATGGCTGGCGTACCGTTGACCAACGGCTTTTTGTCCAAAGAAATGTTCTTCACTGAACTGGTAGCAAACTTATCTGGCCCTGTACTGTTGGTTTCTGCAATTGTTGCGACACTGGCGGGTATTTTTGCAGTGGCCTATTCAATACGTTTGGTACACGGCGTTTTCTTTGATGGTCCAATTGGTAAAGATGTCCCAAACAAAGAAGCTCACGAACCTCCGTTTGGCATGCGTGCACCCGCAACTTTATTGGCTGTTTTATGTATTTTAGTCGGCTTGATGCCTGCCTTATTGGTCGAGCATATTGTCAATAGCACGACTCGTGCCAGTACCCAACTGTCGCAGTTTGAAGGCACACATCTGGCAATTTGGCATGGCTTTAATCTTCCCCTGCTGATGAGTGTTATTGCACTGCTTGGCGGGATCATTTTCTATTTCTCGCTCGCCAAAGGTGGAAAAATCCGTGAAATTGACCTCGACCCACATTTAGGTCAATTCCAAGGCAAACTGCTGTTTGAATTATTCTTAAAACATTTGCTACAAGTTTCACGCAAAATCAAACGTAAAACCGAAAATGGTTCACTGCAAAGCTATTTGGTGTGGATCATTGCTTTTACGGTATTCATGGTCGCGCTACCATTATTCAATCAGGGATTAACAACTGGCACACGTGAACTCACACATGCGCCTATGATTGCCATTGTTTTATGGTTATTGCTGTTCTCTGCCTGCTGGATGATGCTGTGGTTCCACCATGAGCGCATCAAAGCTGTCTTAATCAGCGGTGCAGTTGGCTTGGTCGTCACCATGATGTTTGTCGGACTGTCTGCTCCCGACTTGGCACAAACTCAAATCACGGTTGATGTCGTCACCACTGTTTTATTGCTGATGAGTCTATCGCTGCTCCCACAATTGACCCCGTATGAATCTAGCCGTTCACGTCGTTGGCGAGATGCCTTCATTGCGATTGGTGGCGGCATTGGTATCGGCTGGATTGCGTGGCTGGTTATGACTCGCGACCACAATTCAATTTCATGGTTCTTTAATCAGCAATCCATTCCACTCGGTGGCGGAACCAACGTGGTCAACGTCATTTTGGTGGACTTCCGTGGTTTCGATACCTTTGGTGAAATTACCGTCTTGGGCATTGCTGCGATTGGTACGCTGTGTTTAATGGATGGTATGCGTGCGCACGGCACTATCATGACCCAAGGTTTAACCTATCGCTTTAATCCTTCACCGTTGATGCTGCGGATTACCGCCTCATGGATTTTACCTATCGCCCTTGTGGTCAGCCTGTATATTTTCTTGCGCGGTCATAACTTACCAGGCGGTGGCTTTATTGCGGGCTTAATTACCGCAATGGCGTTGATCATCCAATACATTGCGCTTGGTCAAGACCACACCGAACAAATGCTCAAAGCTAAATCTGGACGTTTATACGAAATCTGGATTGGCGTGGGTTTAAGTATTGCAGGTCTGACAGGACTTGCCGCATGGTTCTGGGGACGTCCATTCCTCACCAGCGCACATATTTATGTCAATCCTCCGATTATTGGTGAAATGCACCTCGCTTCGGCTGCCTTATTTGATGTAGGCGTGTATGTCACGGTGGTTGGTGCGGTAATGTTGATGATTTCTGTCTTGGGCGACTCACGTCACTCAGGCATGTCTGGCCCACTTCCAAAGGAGTAATGCAATGATTAGTATTGAGTTTTTAATTGCGTCTGCCATTGGAATGTTAGTCGCGACAGGAATCTATTTAATTTTACGTGCCCGTACCTTTCCTGTGGTTTTGGGCTTGGCGATGATTGGTTATGCCGTCAATATTTTCTTATTCAGCATGGGGCGTATTCAGCTCAATGCACCTGCAATTTTGACTGAAGCTTCAAAAGTCACCGACCCATTACCACAAGCCTTGGTATTAACCGCAATTGTGATTGGTTTTGCCACCACCGCATTTATTGTGCAATTGGCGCTGCGTAGCCGTTATGAAACAGGGACAGACCACGTCGATGCCAAAGAAGAACATCCACTGCTTGACCCACGTGAGGATGAGCCATAATGACTGATTTCCTCCAATTTTGGCTACAGCATTCACCTATTTTTAGCATCCTGATTCCAACCTTTACCGCATTTATTTTAGTGCTATTAGGCAATCCGGGCTTTGGTTCACTCTCACATGACTGGCGTCAGCCATGGCGTCGTGGCATTAGCTATCTTTCTGCCACACTCGGTTTAGTCACTGCAATTAGCTATTTAATTCAAGTCAGCAGTGGGCAAATTATTATTTATAATTTGAGCGAATGGGCCGCCCCGTTTGGCATTATTTTAGTGCTAGATCAACTGTCTGCCCTCATGTTGGTACTGACTTATTCACTTGCCTTGCCATTACTGTGGTTTTCCAGCAAAACATGGGATGAACGTGGTCGCTATTTTCATACCATGGTGCATTTCCTACTCATGGGACTTTGCGGTGCATTCCTCACAGGCGACTTATTTAACCTGTTCGTATTTTTTGAAATCTTGTTGCTCGCCTCGTATGTGTTGTTATTGCACGGTCAAGGCAAAGCACGTTTTCAACTCGGGATTCATTACGTCACCATCAACCTGTTGGCCTCTGCCCTGTTCCTAATTGGTTTAGGGATGATTTACGGCAGTGTCGGCAGTTTAAATATGACCGATGTGGCGCGTCTGATTCCGCTACTCGATGCTGATGCACATAAAATTGCGGTGGCAGGTGGCTTACTGTTATTTGTGGTGTTTGGTATTAAAGCCGCCATGCTTCCTGTCGGTTTCTGGCTACCTAAAACCTATGCCGTGGCGACAACCCCTGTGGCAGCCTTATTCACTATCATGACCAAAGTCGGTGTGTATGCCATTTTGCGGGTCAATGGAACCGTATTTGATGATGCGCTGAGCCATAAAATCCTACAAGACTGGTTACTGCCGATTGGTCTAATTACCTCACTGTATGGGGTCATAGGCGCAATTGGTGCAGAGCGCTTACGTCGTTTTGTCGGTTTTATGGTGCTGTCTTCAATTGGTACGATCCTGATTGCCATTTCGATGATGAACACACAGGCATGGTCAGCTGCACTGTATTACTTGGTACACAGTACCTTAATTGCAGCGGCTTTCTATTTGCTGTGCGGCTGGATTACCTCACAACGTGGCGCATTTAAAGATCACTTCAATATTGCCCCACAAATGAAGCAACATAAAGTATTGGCAATCACGTACTTCATGATCGCCTTAATGATGGCAGGTTTACCACCGTTTAGTGGCTTTTTGGGTAAAGTCTTTATTTTACAAGCCACCGCCAATATGGCACATCAGGGCTGGATTATTGGCATCATTCTCTTAGTCAGCTTACTCAGTATTATTGCGTTCACCCGTGTCGGCTTTATTTTATTTTGGCGCGCGACCAAACCTGAAGATGATGTACAAACTGAAGCCTATTATGAATATCAGGCACTACCTGCGATTGCACCGCCCCGCAATGACCGTGTCATTTATTTACTGCTGACGGGTTTAGTGCTGTACGTGGTATTTGCCAATCCAATTCAACAATATATGCTGAATACTGCACAGCAGATTCAACATAATGCGGCCTATGAAGCACTGATTCTGAAAAAAGACCGTGCTGCAAATGTGATTAGCGTACAACCTTATGATCCATTGTACTTACCTGAAACCAAGTACGGTGGCGAAGCAATTGACACCAATGCACATTTAATTCCCTATGTGATTGATCCAAACACCTTGGAAGGCGAGCATATTTCTGACTATAAACAACGTCAGATTCAACAGCAAAATCGTGAGGAAGCACAGCAACCTAGCGATACTCAACTCAAACCTGCGGAGCCCTAAACATGCAAAAAACGAGACCAAAAACTTCGTTTTGGGATAACCTGCTGCCACACCCGTTTGTATCTGTCTTGGTGGCACTGAGTTGGCTGATGTTGGCGCATAGTGTTTCTGCAGGGAATCTGTTGATGGCACTGGTCTTGGCGCTCTTGATTCCCAAACTGATCCAGCCCTTTATTGCGCGTACACCAGACATCAACTGGACTGCAGCCATTCGCTTATTCTTCGTGGTGGTCTGGGATATTATGATTTGTAATATTCGTGTCGCAAAACTGGTACTTGGCCCAACAGACCGTATGCAGCCAAAATGGTTCCGTGTCCCTCTCGAAACACAACACGAACAGGTCAACAGTATTTTGGCGATGATCATTACCACCACACCAGGCACGGTTACAGCAGGTATTGACCAAGACCGTGGCGATATTTTGGTGCATGCCTTAAACACTGCAGATGAAAGTGTAGATATTCAAGACATCAAAAATCGTTATGAAAAACCGCTGATTGAAATTTTTGGTGCACAGTCAGGAGAAAAGCAATGATGATTCTGCCTTATGCACTTGGAATCTGCATGGTTGCGATTACGCTGTCCATGTTTATGTGCCTATATCGCCTGATTATTGGCCCTTCAATTGTAGACCGCCTGTTGGCTTTGGATACCTTGTTTTTAAATGCAACCTGCTTGGTAGTGGTTCTGGGTATCTATTGGACCAGTACCTCATTATTTGAAGGTGCGTTATTGGTGGCGATGCTAGGCTTTGTGTCTACTGCAGCACTGGCGCGTTACTTCACCAGTGGTCATGTGATTGATTAAGGAGAATGAACATGCAATTACTCATGGAAATTTTAGTATCATTCTTTTTAATTATTGGCGCATTTTTCATGTTGGTGGGCGGCATTGGCATGGTTCGCCTACCCGACTTATTTATGCGACTACATGCCCCTACAAAATCCAGTACTTTAGGACTGGGAAGTTTCTTAATTGCAGCCATTATTTATGCGGCATTTGAAGGACGATTTGGCTTTGCCGAAGTCTTAATCACCCTATTTGCATTTATTACCGCACCTGTTTCTGCCAATTTAATGGCACAGGCAGCACTACATTTACGTTTACGCTCGATGAGTGGCAATGTGCCTGAAACCTTAGATCGTCCATTACCGTGGCAACGCCAACGTCGTAATTTACGTCGTTATGAAAAAAAGTCTCATGATGATTTGGTCTAGAATATTAGTCAGGCATTAAAGAAAAGCATCGTATCGGATATAACCTTGCTTACATTGCAAAAGCTCAAACATGATAGACAAAAAAATGCCACCCGAAGGTGGCATTTTTTATCATCACTGATTTATTCTTCATCTTGCTTAGGTGCTGCAGGAGGTAAATCTTTTACCGCTTCTGCAATCAAACCAAACATATAGTTACCATAAGCATTGGTTTTATCGTAGTGAAAACGCAAACGTGGGGTAATACGTGTCTTAATACGACGGCTTAACTCATGGCGTAAGAAGCCTGATGCTTTGTTCAATACATCCAAGGTTTCTTTATTTGCCGCTTCGCTTTGCTCATCGCCTAATTCACGTCCCATGACGGTCACGTACACTTCAGCATATCCTAAGTCTGGGCTCACCTTCACCGCAGAGATGGTCACAAGACCACCTAAGCGTGGATCTTTCAGCTCTTGGCGAATCAGTTCTGACAGCTCACGCTGTACTGTATCCGCCATACGCTTCAGACGTTGACTACCCGCCATTAAAGACTCCGTTTAATCAATTGAACATCGTACACTTCAATCTTATCAAGTGGTTTGATGTCTTTATAGCCTTTTACTGCAAGACCACATTCCATACCTGCGCGAACTTCTTCCACCACGTCTTTATAACGACGAAGTGACTCAAGCTCACCTTGGAATACCACCACGTCATCACGTAATACGCGAATTGGTTTGTTACGGTGAAGTACGCCTTCAAGTACCATACAACCTGCAGCTGCACCAAACTTACTTGAGTGGAACACTTCACGCACTTCTGCAACACCCAAAATAGTTTCACGGTGTTCAGGTGCAAGCTTACCGCTCATCGCATCTTTCACATCATCAATTAATTGATAGATGATGCTGTAGTAACGAATGTCAATACCATCCGCATCGGCTTTTTGACGCGCAGTATTGTCAGCACGTACGTTAAAGCCCAGTAATACGGCTTCTGAAGATTCTGCAAGCGTAACGTCAGACTCGGTGATCGCACCTACGCCTGAACCAATCACACGTACACGTACTTCATCGGTAGATAACTCGCCCAAGGCAACAATCAAGGCTTCCAAAGTACCACGTACATCGGTCTTCAATACCACATTGACAAATGGAACGTCTTTTTTGCCCATTGATGCCATGATGTTTTCAAGACGCATCGCACTTTGACGCTCAAGACGTTTTTGACGCTCACGATCCATACGCGCATCGGCAACTTCACGTGCTTTCTTCTCATCATTAACAACAAGAACTTCGTCACCCGCCATTGGCGCTTCAGGTAAACCTAAAATTTCAACTGGAATTGAAGGACCTGCAGACTTAATACGCTTACCGTTTTCATCAGTCATGGCACGAACGCGACCATAAGATGAACCTGCAAGTACCAAGTCACCTACATTCAAAGTACCGTTTTGTACCAGAATTGAAGTCACTGCACCGCGACCTTTATCTACACGCGCTTCAATCACCACACCTTGCGCTGCACCTTCTTCAGATGCTTTCAATTCCATCATTTCTGCTTGAATTGAAATTAAGTCAAGAAGTTCATCAATACCTTGACCTGAATGCGCTGAAACCATTGCAACTGGTACGTCACCACCCCATTGTTCAGGTACGATTTCTTTGGTGGTCAATTCATTCAATACGCGGTCTGGATCAGCCGATTCTTTGTCCATTTTGTTAATGGCAACAATAATTGGCGTACCCGCTGCACGCGCATGGTCAATCGCTTCTGCAGTTTGTGGCATCACACCATCATCTGCCGCAACGACCAATACCACGATATCTGTTGCTTTCGCACCACGTGAACGCATTGCAGTAAACGCTGCGTGTCCCGGTGTATCTAAGAAGGTGATAATGCCTTTGTCGGTTTGTACGTGGTATGCACCAATGTGCTGGGTAATACCACCTGCTTCGCCTGCAGCCACTTTGGCACGACGAATACGGTCAAGTAATGATGTCTTACCATGGTCAACGTGACCCATGATGGTCACCACTGGTGGACGTGTCGTTTGAACACCACGTGCCTCTTCAGCCGCTTCGAGTAAGTTATCTTCAGCTTGCGTATCCGATACTAGAACTGGGTTGTGGCCCATTTCTTCAACTACAAGTGCCGCAACTTCTTGCTCAATCGCTTGGTTTTGCGTAACTAACTCACCCATTTTCATGAGTGATTTAATCACTTCACGTACTTTAACTGCCATTTTTGCAGCCAAGTCTGCAACCACAATCGTTGCACCAATTTCAACATCATAAACTTGTTTTTTAACTGGTTTTTCAAAGCCGTGCTTGTTGGCTTGGCTCGTTTTCAAACCGCGTTTATGTGGGTTTTGGCTGAAAGATTGCTCTTCCTGACCGCGACGACCACCTTTTTTCGGTGAACGTGTATTGGTGCTACTGGTACCACGCTTGATTTCGCGGTCTTCTTTGGCAAATGAATCTTCATAAGCCTGACCCACAAGACCAGCCGCCAATGGAGAATCATCTACCACGCGAATAGTAGCTGTTGCATCTTCATTTGAGTATTTAGATGCCATCTGACGCATTTGCTCAAGCGTACGTTGCTGCGCTTCTTCAGCCGCTTTACGACGTGCTGCTTCTTCAGTCGCTTTCAATTGAGCTGCTTGCGCTTCACGTGCTTTCTTTTGCTCAGGCGTTTCAGTGACCTTCACTGCTTGCTTCACAATTGGCTTGTTGGTTGACTTACGTTTCACCACAACCGCAGCTTTCGCAACTTCTTGCTTGGCTGTTTCTTGCTTCGCTGCTGCACGCATTGCATCTAAAGCTTGTTTCGCTTTTGCAGCACCTGCTTGAGGCGCGTCTGCTTTCGCTTTGCTCTTTTCTGCCACGTCACGTGCTTGCTGTTCTGTTTGCGCTTTTTCAGCTGCTTCCGCCTGTGCTTTTGCCAGTGCTTCCGCTTTAATCTGTTCAGGATCAGGCTTTACAAATGTATGCTTCTTACGAACTTCTACATTAATCGTTTTCGCTTTGCCCGAAGTACTTGCCACTTTAGCGGTACTGGTGGTTTTACGTTTCAACGTGATTTGTCCTGCATTACCCTCTTGACCGTGAACCTTTTTTAAATGGTTCACTAGGGTACTTTGTTGTTCAGTGGAAATAATATCGTCAGCCTTACGCTGTGGTAAACCTGCGTCACGAACCTGTTCCAGGAGTTTCTCAACTGGACGACCTACACTGAGCGCTAACTCTTTAATCGACTTGTCCGTCATATATTACCTCCTAGTTAAACCATGATTCGCGCGCTTTCATAATCAATTGACCCGCTTTATCTGTACCTAGACCTTCAATATCTTCGATATCGTCAGTCGCTTGGTCAGCTAAATCATCAACTGTGATGACACCACGAGCGGCAAGCGCATAAGCGATCTCTTGTGTCATGCCTTCCATTGCTAGAAGTTCTGCACTCGGATCTTGGATATTTTCTTGCTGTTGCAATGCGTCTGCCAATGCCACTTCTTTGGCACGACCTTGTAACATTTCAACAATTTCTTCATCTAAATCAATTTCGTCAAATGTTTCCGCAGGAACATACGCAATTTCTTCTAATGAAGTGAAGCCCATTTCTACCAATGCCATCGCCAAATCTTCAGCAATGTCTAGACGTGAAACAAACAAGTCTAAGTATTGTTGCGCTTCATTTTGCTGACGTGCGTGATACTCTTCTTCAAGCATCATGTTCAGCTTATAACCTGTGAGTTCAGAGGCTAAACGTACGTTTTGACCTTGTGAACCAATTGCACGTGCCAACTGATCGCTGGTTGCGAAAATAATGTCGGCAGTACGTTCTTCTTCATCAATCACAATACCCGATACATCGGCTGGCTCTAAAGCACTGGCGATATATTGTGCTGGATCATCAGACCACACCACAACATCAATACGCTCACCATTTAACTCTTGCTGTACCGCTTGGATACGTGTACCACGCATACCAATACATGCACCTACAGGGTCAATACGATGGTCGTTGGTTTTTACTGCAATTTTTGCACGTACACCTGGCTGACGCGCTGCGGCTTTAATTTCGATGATTTCTTCAGAAATTTCTGGAATTTCTTTTTTCATCAACGCAATCAGCATTTCAGGCTTAGCACGTGACAACAACAATTGAGCACCACGACCTTCACGGTTCACACTGTACAAAATTGCATTCACACGCTGCTTAGGACGCAAAATTTCTTTGGCAATCATTTCTTCACGCGCCAAATATGCTTCTGCATTGTCGCCTAAATCAATAATAAAGCCATCTTTGGTTTGCTTTTTCACTTCACCGTAAATCAGCTCGCCTACTTTAGCTTCATAAGCATCTGCAACCAACGCGCGTTCTGCTTCACGAATTTTTTGCACAATCACTTGCTTGGCAATTTGCGCAGCAATACGACCGAAGTCAATTGACTCAACTTCAAGTTCGCGAATATCACCAATTGACCACTTTGCAGGATCTACATCAGAAATTGCATCTTGGCATGCAGGCATTTCATGATCTTCATCTGCCACCACTTCCCACTGACGGAAAGTTCTGTAGTCACCTGTTTTACGATCAATTTCCACACGTAAGCGTGCTTCTTCTGAGTTTGTGCCTTCGTAGAATTTCTTTTTCGTCGCAGCAACAAGAGCCTGTTCAAGCGCCTCAAAAATTGCCTCACGACTTACACCTTTTTCGTTACTAACCGTTTCAACGACGGTAAGAATTTCACGTGCCATAAGTCACCTATTCGTTCAGATTCTTATTAATTTGATTAATCTTGGTAAATCAGGTTTGCTTTATCAATATTGTGACTGTCAATCTCCAATACCTGCTGTTTTTCCACTTCGACCTGAATGGTTTCATTTTCCAGATCTACAGCAACCAATTTCGCTTGAAATTTACGACGATTTTCTACAGCACTGATTAAACGTAACGCAATGGTTTGCCCAATATATGCAGGCAATTGCTCTAATTGGAAAAATGGACGATCCCAACCCGGAGAGGATACTTCAAGTGCATATTCACCTGAAATTGGATCATGCACATCAAGCATTGCACCAACTTGCTGGGTTACACGTACACAATCTTGCACACCAATACCACGACCTTGCTCTAATTCGCCATCTTCATTTAAGACAGGTTCTGCATTTTCATCGACAGCTTTGTCGATATAAATACGTAACAAAGAACGCTTACCTTGTGGAATAAACTCGATTCCCCAAAGATCCACATCACATGCTTGCACTGCTGGCGCAATTAAGTCCTGAAGTGCTTGAGTTTTATTTGATAGCTTCATTTACTCTCGTCATTCTGCTGCGGTTCAATGGTCTTATTTGACCACTACACATTCATACAAACTATAGTAGTAGTGAAACATGACACTTTGACTTTAGGCCGCGCACGGCTTGTATCGACACTACACGATAGCCAATAAAAAAGGGCGTAATCGCCCCTATTCTTGCACAGTAAAACCAATATCCACTGTGCAAAAAGGCCCACCTAGTTGTGAGCCTCTTTAGAAACTTGGTTGCGGGGATTAGACTAAATCTAACCATCTTTGCTAGTTTATTATGCTGAATTCAATCAACTAAAACTAACGTACCACACCATTAGAAACTTGGTAGCGGGAGCTGGATTTGAACCAACGACCTTCGGGTTATGAGCCCGACGAGCTACCAGACTGCTCCATCCCGCATCAACGTGCAAAAATTATATACAAATATGAATAAGTTTTCAATCAAACTTAGCATTTTTGCCTGACTTAAGTTGCACCTTAGTCAGTATAAAGCGTAAAACTCATATTAGAGCATAATCACACTTTTAAAATATTGGTAGCGGGAGCTGGATTTGAACCAACGACCTTCGGGTTATGAGCCCGACGAGCTACCAGACTGCTCCATCCCGCAACAACATGTAAATACTTATCTCAACCTAAAATAATTTAAGTTGCCTACGCTTAATTCACGATAAGCTTAGGATTGATTGGTAGCGGGAGCTGGATTTGAACCAACGACCTTCGGGTTATGAGCCCGACGAGCTACCAGACTGCTCCATCCCGCATCAACAGATTTGCTGCTTAACACCAACTTATGTTTTCTGGATTATAAGTTGGTGCGGAAGGGGGGACTTGAACCCCCACGCCCGAAAGCACTACCACCTCAAGGTAGCGTGTCTACCAATTCCACCACCACCGCAGCTGTGACGCATTCTAGTCGCATCATGCGAAAAAAGAAAGTGCTAAATAAAATTATTCAGCGCTTTTAGGCGCAGTTGGTGAAGTTTCAGGCGATACTGGCTGTGCAGGTGCAGTCGTTTGTACAGTCTGCAAACTATATGCACCTGTGGTTTGTTTCTTGGCAAACACCGCTAAAGTTAAACTGGTTGCAAAAAACAATGCTGTTAAAATTGCCGTTAAACGGGTTAAAAAGTTACCTGAGCCTGACGCACCAAATACGGTTGCCGCACCACCGCCACCAAAAGAAGCGCCTGCATCTGCACCTTTACCATGCTGAACCAAAATTAGTCCAATCATTAAAATGGCTAAGATAATATGTACTACCAGCACAAATGTTTGCATGCTGAACTCCTCATTATTGTGTATTTGCAAAGGCTTGCGCAATTTGATGGAACGATGCCGCATTTAAGGATGCACCACCGACCAAAGCACCATTAATGTCTGGGCAGGCTGCTAACTCTACGGCATTTTCTGGTTTTACACTACCACCATATAAAATCGGTAGAGTCACCGCATAAGCGGTGATTTGGCTTAAACCTTCACGGATTTTTGCATGCATGGTTTGCGCATCTTCAGGTGATGCGGTCTTGCCTGTACCAATTGCCCAAATAGGTTCATACGCAATCACTATCTGTTGCCATTGCTCAGCGTCAACCACAGCAGCAATATCACAAATTTGTTGCAAAACAACTTGCTCTGCCTGACCGCTTTCACGTTGTTGCAGACTTTCACCCACACAATAAATAACTGTCAAACCTGCCTGCAAGGCATTTTTAACTTTTTCATTCAAAATGCTTGGTGTGTCTGCAAAAAGTTCACGACGTTCTGAATGCCCAACCAATACATAATCAATTTGACTGTCTTTTAGCAATTCTGCACTGACTTCGCCTGTATATGCACCCAAACCCGCAATACGGGAAAGGTCTTGTGCAACGGTATAGACAGGACGTACTGCTTCGCTCAATGCAGCTTGAATTTGAGTTAAAGCCAAAGTGACAGGTGCAATCCCCAAATGACACTTTTCAGCCTCTACAGGGCTGTCTTGTAATAATGTTTTAAATTCAGAAATAAGTTGCTGAGCATCGGCATGTATCGGATTCATCTTCCAATTGCCAACCACCCAAGGCTTAATCGTCGTAGCCGACATAGAATAACCTGCAAAAACAATTCATTTAATCGCGCACATTCTACACGCAAATCACATTTCTGCTGAGTTTTTTGTACAAGCTTTGCATCAAACTGCTGCATGAAGTATCTTTTCATGGCAGGACTTACAATTTTTTTAGCAGATTAATGTAACTGGTTCATGCTTTTAGGCGATACTTAGGTGGTGACAGCACTTTCAGATATGGTATTTTTGTGCAACAAAAGTATAATTTTAAGATACCAATTATAAACAATCTTGATTTTGAGGACGTTGGGGAATGTCAGTACAACAAGCTACACCTAGATTTACAGGTTTTATTCGACGTTTGGTCGAAGATGGGCTCGTTTCTGCTGAAAATATGCAAACCGCCATTAAAGCCGCACAAAAAGATAATGTTGATATTGTTCCCTATCTCATTCAAAACCTAAATATCGCGCCTTTAATCATTGCTGAAAAAATTTCTAATGAGTTTGGCGAACCTATTTTTGATTTAAGCGTGTATGACTCTGCGCTCATCGTGCGTGAAGGCATTGATGAAAAACTGTTCAGCAAATATTGCATATTGCCTATTTTTAAACGCAATCATCTGCTTTATGTTGCAACCAGTAACCCGACCAATATCGAAGCAATGGATGCCATTCGTTTCAACAGTAAAATGAATATTGAAGCCATTGTGGTCGAACACGATAAATTGGTAAAACTGATTGAACAAAACTTTGCGAGTGAGTCTGCTTTTGAATTTGAAGATGATGACTTCGATCTCAACTTTGAAGAGGGTAACAGCGAACCAGAACAAGCTGCAGAAGATGAACCGCAGGGTGATGAATCCCCAATTGTTAAATACATCAACAAATTACTGATTGATGCAATTCGCATGGGTGCTTCGGACTTACACTTTGAACCGTATGAAAAAACCTATCGAGTGCGTTACCGTGTCGATGGTGTATTACGTCAAATTGCCACCCCACCCTTACAGTTAGCTAACCGCTTGGCATCACGTTTAAAAGTGATGTCCCAAATGGACATTTCTGAAAAGCGTGTCCCGCAAGATGGTCGTATTAAATTAAAACTATCTAAAAATAAATCCATCGACTTCCGTGTGAACTCGTTGCCAACATTGTTCGGTGAAAAAATCGTACTGCGTATTCTTGACCCATCTAGCGCGATGCTTGGGATTGACGCTTTGGGCTATGAACCAGAACAAAAAGAATTGTTCATGGAAGCCTTAGAAAAACCGCAAGGCATGTTACTGATTACAGGTCCAACGGGTTCGGGTAAAACGGTATCGCTATATACAGGCTTAAATATCTTAAACAGAGAAGATACCAACATTTCCACTGCCGAAGACCCTGTGGAAATTAACTTAGAAGGCATCAACCAGGTTAACGTCAACAATAAAGTGGGCTTAACCTTCGCTGCCGCTCTGAAATCTTTCTTACGTCAAGACCCTGATATTGTCATGGTGGGTGAGATTCGTGACCTTGAAACTGCAGAAATTGCAATTAAAGCAGCCCAAACAGGTCACATGGTTTTATCTACCCTCCACACCAACAGTGCGCCAGAAACTTTAACGCGTTTACGCAATATGGGCGTTCCTTCCTTTAACATCGCAACTTCGGTAAACCTCGTCATTGCACAGCGTTTGGCACGACGCCTATGCCCGCATTGCAAAGCTCCTTCCGATATTCCAAAACAAAGCTTATTGGAAATGGGCTTTACTGAAGCCGATTTGAGCAATCCAGAATTTCAGGTCTATCAACCTGTAGGCTGTTCTGAATGCCGTGAAGGTTATAAAGGACGTGTTGGTGTTTATGAAGTGATGAAAGTCACACCAGAAATTTCTAGAATTATTATGGAGGATGGTAATGCCATCCAAATTGCTGATGCGTCAGCAAAATCGGGGTTTAACAATCTGCGTCGTTCGGGGTTACTTAAGGTCATGCAGGGGGTGACTTCATTGCAAGAAGTCAATCGTGTGACCAGTGAATAGTTGTAAAATTTAAAATAAGGATAAATACGCATGGCTGTCAAAAAAGCACAGATGATGCCCACCTTCGTTTATGAAGGGATTGACCGCAAAGGGGCTAAGTTAAAAGGGGAAATTCCAGCGCGTAATATGGCCTTGGCAAAGGTCACATTGCGTAAACAAGGGATTACCATCAAGACGATTCGCCAAAAGAAAAAGAATATTCTTGAAGGCTTAATGAAAAAACGGGTGTCGACCTTAGACATCACTATTTTCACGCGTCAGCTTGCCACTATGATGAAAGCAGGTGTGCCTTTGGTACAAAGCTTTGAGATTGTTGCCGAAGGTCTTGAAAACCCCGCCATGCGTGAAGTGGTTTTAGGCATTAAAGGTGAAGTGGAAGGCGGGAATACCTTTGCTGGCGCATTGCGTAAATATCCTCAATATTTTGACAACCTATTTTGTTCTTTGGTCGAATCTGGTGAACAATCGGGTGCCCTAGAAACCATGCTAGATCGTGTCGCGATCTATAAAGAAAAGAGTGAGTTACTCAAACAAAAAATTAAAAAAGCCATGAAATACCCTGCAACGGTCATTGTGGTGGCCGTGATTGTGACCATTATTTTGATGGTGAAAGTCGTACCTGTGTTTGAAGAGTTGTTTAGCTCTTTTGGTGCGGACTTGCCTGCCTTCACTAAAATGGTGGTGAACATGTCACAATGGATGCAGAAATACTGGTTTATTCTGATTATTGTGATTGGGGTCATCATTGCAGGTTTCTTGGAAACTAAAAAACGCAGTAAAAAATTCCGTGACTTCTTAGACAAAGCGGCACTGAAAGCGCCTATTTTTGGTGACTTGGTCTATAAAGCGATTATTGCACGTTATAGCCGTACTTTAGCCACTACTTTTGCTGCTGGTGTACCCTTAATTGATGCCTTGGAATCTACCGCTGGGGCAACCAATAATGTGGTCTATGAAGAAGCCGTGATGAAAATTCGTGATGATGTTGCGACAGGTCAACAGCTACAATTCGCCATGCGTGTCACCAATAAATTCCCGTCTATGGCAGTGCAAATGGTAGCCATTGGTGAAGAATCAGGTGCGCTAGATGCCATGCTAGATAAAGTCGCAACCCACTATGAAAACGAAGTCGACAACGCAGTAGATGGCTTAACCTCAATGATGGAGCCGTTGATTATGTCTGTC
The DNA here is from genome assembly GCF_041464035.1 of Acinetobacter sp. AL9. NCBI lineage: Bacteria > Pseudomonadati > Pseudomonadota > Gammaproteobacteria > Moraxellales > Moraxellaceae > Acinetobacter > Acinetobacter sp. AL9. The sequence continues at coordinate 42,192 of NZ_JAYFSK010000012.1, forward strand.
TTGGGTATTTTAGTGGGTGGTTTAGTTGTCGCCATGTACCTTCCAATCTTCCAAATGGGTTCTGTGGTTTAATGCAAGAATTAATCGCGTACTTTATCCAAAATCCAACTGCGCTCTATATCGCAGTTGGACTTTTTAGTTTATGTATTGGCAGTTTTTTGAATGTGGTGATTTACCGCACCCCAAAAATGATGGAACAGGAGTGGCGTAATGACTGCCAAATGTTATTACATCCTGAACAAGCCATTATTGATGAAAGTAAAATCACCCTGAGCAAACCTGCATCGACCTGCCCCAAATGTCACAACCCAATTCGTTGGTATCAAAATATTCCTGTGCTGAGTTGGTTGGTATTACGCGGTAAATGTAGCAACTGCCAAAACCTGATCAGCGTACGTTATCCAATGATTGAAGTATTAACCGCTGTTTGCGCCCTGATTGTGCTTGCGGTATTTGGCCCAACTGTACAAATGCTGTTTGGTTTGCTGCTCACTTATACCTTGATTGCACTCACCTTCATTGATTTTGATACACAACTCTTGCCAGACCGTTACACCCTGCCTTTGGCTGCACTGGGTTTGGCAGTCAACAGCTATGCCATCTATACCTCACCGACATCGGCAATTTGGGGTTATGTAATTGGCTTCCTATGTCTATGGGTGGTGTATTACCTGTTTAAAATCGTCACAGGCAAAGAAGGCATGGGCTATGGTGACTTCAAGCTCCTTGCCGCTTTAGGTGCATGGATGGGGCCGATGATGTTACCCCTGATTGTGCTGCTATCGTCCTTAGTTGGGGCTATTATTGGCATTATTCTGTTAAAAGTGCGTAAAGAAAACCAACCCTTTGCATTTGGTCCGTATATCGCCATTGCGGGCTGGATTGCCTTTTTATGGGGCGAGCAAATCATGAAAGTATATTTGGGACAATAAGGACAGCACATGCGTTTTGTTTTGGGTCTAACAGGAGGAATTGGCAGTGGCAAGTCTGCAGCCAGTGCGTGGTTCGAGACCCAAGGCATTGTTGTGGTCGATGCGGATGTTGTTGCACGTGAAGTAGTTGAAAAAGGACAGCCTACCTTAAAGCAAATTCAACAACACTTTGGCGATTGGGTTTTACTTGAAAATGGCGAACTAGATCGTCGCGCATTACGTGAACACATTTTCAAAGAACCAAGTGCACGACAAGCACTTGAAAAAATCACCCACCCTGCAATTCGTGAATCGATTATTCAACAATTAAATGCTGCCAATAGCCCCTACGTGGTTTTGGTTTCACCACTCTTGTTTGAAACCAATCAACATCAATTGACCCGACATACATTATTGATTGATGCTACTGAAGCCCTACAAATTCACCGTGCTTCACAACGTGATGGTCAAACGGTTGAGCAAATTCATAAAATTATTCAAGCACAAATGCCACGTGCTGAAAAACAACGCCTAGCCGATGACATTGTGCTAAATGATGGGCATTTAGATCATTTGTATAGCAAACTTGAAGTATTGCATCAGCAGTATTTAAAGCGAGCGATGCAGTAAGCAAATTAATCTGACTGTTGTTTTTGCTGTTCAAGTTGAGCTTTTAAGCTGTCAGGTCGGGCCCACCAACGCCAAGGTTGCAAAGCACCAATCCCCATACCCACCAAGCCACATAAAATTGCTAAACTCAAAGGTTCACCCAATAAAGGGACAGCAAGAATCGCAGCGATAAACGGCGCCAAGGTCACAATACTGCCAGTTTTGAATGCTCCCAAACGCTTAATTGCCTCGACATAGCTAAGTGTTGCGATGATCACCACAAACACTCCATGAAAAATAGTTTGCAGCAATAAATGAATCGGTTCAGGTGTGCTGAGTTGTTTCGGGAAAAACAGTACGTAAATCGGGACATAGACGATTGCCGACCAAATTGCGACACCCGCCATAGCATGCCAAGCGGAAAGCTTCCATTGTCTTAATAAAACCGTAAACACACCCCACCAAATAGCGCTGATAAAAAACAGTCCATCCCCAAGTCCAAAGGCAACACCTGTTTCTTGATACATCAGCGCACTCATACCCGCAATGGCGGTCAGCATAATTACAATACTGATCCATGTATGGCGGTCAAAAGGCACTCGAAATAACATCCAAGCAGCAATGGCGGTACAAACAGGAATACAGCCATTCAAAAAAATGGCAGCATGCGCAGCAGGTACATAATGAAAAGCACTATACGCAGTCAGGCAATAGCCCACTCCACCAATCATTGCCAAAATAAAAGGCTCTTTTTTCCATAAAAATGCCGTATCTTTTTTCCAGATAAGAATCGGCATTAAAATACAAAAAGCCAAAGCAAAGCGTAAGGCGGTAATATCCCAAGCACTGATCTGCCATTGTGCATTCAGCCGAGCAGTTAGGGTAAAACCACCCCAAATGCACATGGTAACAAGCACCAAAGCATAACCTTGCTTTTGGGGAGATAGACGAATCACGGTGTTGAAAGCATCAATAAAATAGCAAATACAAAATCAGCAATTAAGCCTGACGCTGACGACAAGCTTCATACAAGGCCATACCTGTTGCAACACTGACATTCAGACTTTGCAGATTTCCTGCCATTGGAATAAATACGGTTTGATCACATTGTGACTGGGTAATTGGGCGTAAACCTGTATCTTCTGCGCCCATCACCACGCATACTGCTGTGCCTGTAAAGTCAAATTGCTGAATTGGCAAAGCTTTTTCATCCAGCATCGTACCCACCACGCGCACATTAAACTCTTGTTTCAAATGCGCCAAAGTACGTGCCAAATTGGTCACTTGGATAAATTTGACTTTTTCTGCACCACCTGCAGCTACTTTGCGTGCAGTTGGGGTCAAACTTGCTGAACGATCACGCGGCACAATCACGGCAGTAACCCCCATCGCAGCGGCAGTACGGATACACGCACCCAAGTTATGCGGGTCGGTGACTTGGTCGAGCGCCAAAAGTAAAGGCTTGCTATCAGCCTGCAACAAGGCATCCAAGTCTTTTTCATTCAGAGTTGGATGTGGGCGTACTGCAGCCACCACTCCTTGGTGAAAAGGCAAACCTGCCAGTTTTTCCAAGCTGTCACGGCTGGCTTTTTGCACACTAATGCCAAATGGTTCGGCAAGTTCTAAAATCTTTTGTAAACGCTGATCATCACGCCCTTTTAAGGTAAAAAGAGTTAAGACGCGCTCTGGCTCAAGCTCCAATAATGACTCCACCGAGTGAACGCCATAATAATATTCAGGTTTTGCCATGAACGACCTCTAATTAATGCACCAATAAACCAGCGAAAACGAAAAATCCTGCAAAGCTGACTTTACAGGATTTCAATAAGATCTAGTTTAACCGATTCGGGTGAAAATTTCTTGATTCAATTCCGCTTGATTGGGTGCTCAAGCAGGAGAAAAATGAAATCTTAATTCAATACCCTATTATCGGCTGATTAGCCTTCTAAGTGGCACACGTAATCGAGCACTTCATCGGTTTCGATGCTGAAACGGCTATTGCCAGGCACATAGAACGATTGACCCGCGCGGAATAATTCACTTTCTTCGCTATCGGCAATTTTGACACGACATTCACCTGAAATAATTTCCATACGTTCAGGTACATGCGTTTCAAAAGTCAAGGCTTGTTCAGTCGGTAAAATTACCCCTAAGGTTTTTTTGGTACCGTCTTCAAATTGCACCGTGTGACTGATGCATTGCCCACCAAAATAGACATTCGACTTTTTCACAACTGATACATGATCAAACTGAGCTGACATGCGTATTCTCCAGGTAACGCGTTTTTATATTTTTGACTGATGTAGTTTAATTCTGTCCTCAGAACTAATCAATCTGTGTTTACAGTGGGCTTTGCGTAAATTGAACAATGTTTCAATACGCAGCATGCAACACGCTGACAGCACAGTCTAAGCCAATGCCAGAGGCATGCAAAGTACTCTGCTCTAGATTCTTCCCCACTAAAGTGCTAAATCTGAATGTGAAACAGATCACAAATAGTATGTGTATCATTTAAGTTTCACCCGATCAGGCAGCACCTAAAAACTTCCTAAGCAAATATACTGCAATTTGATGACTATCAAATGAAATGGTCAACGAGTCTTGCGTTTTATATAGGATGCTTATCGGGTACATTTTTTGTTGTTTGTGCTGCAATTTAAGCTAGAATTAAACAGACGAAAATAACAGCCTTGTTATGGCATTTCCAAAACTTAACTCTCTTTCACTGACACTTTTCGCAGCTTGGATGCGTTTATGCTGACTCATTTAACACTGATTAACTTTGCCCTTGCCGACCACTTAGCACTGGATATTGAAACAGGTTTTAACGTTCTGACAGGGGAAACAGGTGCAGGTAAATCCTTACTTTTAGATGCGCTCTCTGCCTGTTTAGGTGAACGTACCGATACCAATTATGTACGTTTTGGCTCAGATAAAGCCGATGTGACCGCGAGTTTCAGTTATCAGGACAATAGCCCTGAAGCACAATGGCTAAAAGAACATGAATTAGATGATGAGTCTGGTGAAATCCATTTACGTCGGGTAATTTTTGCCACAGGGCGCAGCAAAGCATGGATTAATGGTCGTCCAAGCAGTTTGGCAGAGCTGAAAGAAATTGGACGCTTACTGGTACAGTTATACAGTCAGCACAGTCAGCAACAATTGCTCGAACCGCCTTATCCAAAACACTGGCTTGATCGTTATTATAATTTTTATGCCCCTGCCCAAGCAGTACGTGATGCTTACAGTACATGGCAAAAAAATATCCGACAGCATCAGGCAGCGCTGGATGCACAGGCAACCCGCAAGCAACGCATCGAAACCCTGAACTTACAGCTCGAAGAACTCGAAGAACTGGTACAAATCGATTATAAGGAGATTGAACAAGAGTTTGATCGCCTAAGCCATCATGAACATATCATGCAGGATTGCAGTTATAGCTTAAATGCCTTGGATGAAGCCGAGCAAAACATCACTCAGGAAATTGCTTCAATTATTCGCCGCTTGGAATCGCATGCGGGGCGCAGTGAGCAATTATCGGAAATTTATAATTCATTGTTAAATGCGCAAAGTGAATTAGATGATGCGACAGCCAATTTACGTCAGTTTATTGATCGTCAAAGCTTTGATCCAGAGCGCATGGAAGAACTGAATCAGAAGCTGGAAGCTTTTCATCGTTTGGCACGTAAATACCGCACTCAGCCTGAATTACTGAAACAAGAGTTCGATACTTGGCAAGCCGAACTCACGGCTTTACATGAACTGGAAGATCCTGAAACTTTGGCAGAACAAGTAGAAGTGGCACATCAGGACTTCTTAGCCAAAGCACAACATTTAGATGATATCCGTCGTGAAGCAGCTGCACCGCTCGCTAAACAACTAACCGAGCAAGTTAAACAATTGGCACTGCCTGAGGCACATTTTGAATTTAAATTTGAACCTTTAGAACAAGTTTCTGCGGAAGGGTTAAGTTTTATTCAATTATTGTTTACCGCCAACAAAGGTATTCCTGCACAGCCATTGGCACGCGTGGCTTCTGGTGGTGAATTATCGCGGATTGCCTTGGTTATGCAAGTCATGAATGCCGAAAAAACCGAAGCCGAAGTCTTGGTTTTTGATGAAATTGATGTCGGGATTAGTGGTGGTACCGCAGAAATTGTGGGGCGCTTACTCGCAGGTTTGGCGCAACACGTTCAAATTTTATGTATTACCCACCAAGCACAAGTGGCAGCACAGTCTGATCAACACCTTTTAGTGAAAAAGCGTCAGACCGACCCTGCCAGCAGCACCATTGTTGAATTAGAAGAAGATGCGCGTATTTTAGAATTGGCACGCATGACAGGCGGCGTTGAAATTAATGACACCACCCTGCAACACGCCAAACAATTACGCCAATTGAAGTTTCAACAGGCTTAAAAACCAACGCTGTCACAAAAAGAGCTTGGTGAAATCACAAAGCTCAAGTAACGTGTATCCTAAAGGAATAGGTTTTTCTAGAAGCAACTGTTTTTAAGGAGAATTGCTTAGGTGACTAAACAATATCTGACGCATCGCTGTCTCATAGCCCCGCCCGATATGAATGATGAGTTTTTTGCAAACACCGTCATCTATTTGGCACGTCATGATGAAGACGGTGCGCAAGGCATTATTATCAACCGTCCATCGGGTATCCAAATCAAAGAATTACTCAATGATTTAGATATAGACGCAGATAATGTGCATCCTCACGAAGTTCTACAAGGTGGTCCATTACGACCTGAGGCAGGTTTTGTTTTACACACAGGGCAGCCAACTTGGCATTCATCTATCGCTGTTGGTGAAAATGTCTGTATCACCACCTCTAAAGATATTTTAGATGCGATTGCCCACAACGAAGGCGTTGGACGTTACCAAATTGCCTTGGGCTATGCCAGTTGGGGCAAACAGCAACTGGAACAAGAAATTGCTCGGGGCGATTGGCTGATTTGCGAATCCGACATGGACTTAATTTTTAATTTACCTTATGACGATCGTTGGGATGCCGCTTATCGTAAAATGGGCGTAGATCCAACATGGTTATCTTCAGAGATTGGTCATGCCTGAAACAACACAAGCCCAAACTATCATGGCATTTGACTTCGGTACGCAAAAAATGGGCATGGCTGTGGGGCAGGCACTAATTGAAAGTGCGACCCCACTCGCCCTCTTCCCCATGAAAGATGGCATTCCACAATGGGAAAACTTGCTGAAAATCATCAAGCAACATCAGCCACAATTATTTCTAGTGGGCTTACCTTTAAATATGGATGATAGCGAGTCGGAACTGTCTACCCGTGCACGTAAGTTTGCCAGACGCTTACGCCATCAAAGCAATATCAACACCCTAATGGTCGATGAACGCCTAACCACACGTGAAGCACGTGATGAGCTTGATCATTATCAAGCCCAAGGGCGTGGCAAAAAGCTCGCAGCCGACAGTCTTGCCGCAGCACTATTGATTGAAAGCTGGTATCGTGAGCCTCACGGCATTCAGCCTTAAATCCTGTTTCTGAATAGATAACAACGACAAACGAAAGAATTGGGATATTGATCGTTAGAATGCCTAAGATCATCTTTAAAAAGTCTATTGGTCTGGCGATTTTTTGATATAAAGTGACACCATCCTTTTGGTGTGAATGGGTAAATCCGCATGGCACTGTCTAGCTTTGGCAAGATTCTCACAGTCTTAGACTTATTTTCAACCGCACGTCCTGTCATTAATGTAGATACCATTAGTGAGGAACTTGGTTTATCTAAGCCTACCAGTTACCGCTATTTAAAAGAGTTGGTTTCAGCAGAGTTGTTGCAGCGCATGAGTGGCACATCGGGAGATTACACCCTTGGGCCAAAAATTGCGGTATTGGATTTTATCTCTCGCACGACCGATCCATTGGTCACCATCAGTATTCCGTTTATGAAAAAAATTGCGGAACGTACTGAATTTTGCTGTTTGCTGACCCAACTCAATCAAGATTCCTGCATTGATGTGCATCACGAAATCTTTAAAGATACGCCTTTGCTGTCTTATGGTCGCGGCTGCCCACGTCCTGTTTATGTCGGCTCATCGCCAAAAATTATTATGGCACATCTGCCTAAAGCTAAAATTTTAGACTATTACCAACGTTTTTCTAACGAATTGGCACAAGTCAATTTTGCACAAGATGAAGATGACTTTTTGCAGCAAATGCGCAAAATCAAAAAACAAGGCTATTATTTTTCTAACGGCGAACTCGATGCAGAAATTGCAGGCTTATCTGTACCGATTCGTTTTTCATCTAAAGATGCCCCTTATGCATTGACGCTGCTGGCATCTAAAAACCGTTTTGAATTTGTCAATTTGCAAAAACTGATTGAAATTTTGCAGGACAATGCAGAACAAATTGAAAAACAGGTGGAAGTACTGAATACCAGTTTTAGTATAGAACTCACTTAAAGATTTAGGTTATTGATACCTTAAAGCACTGAATTTAAATACAATTAAAATTTATTCCTGAATAAGGATTTAGAGTGCTAAATCAAGTTTTATTCAATAGCCGTGTGAAAATAGCGAAAGGTCAGATTAATTCTGGGTTGTATAATTTTATTGGACTTCATTAAGGCATGTTTCCAATAGTGTTGTGTCGTGCCACGCATGACCAACAACTGACCGCTGTGCAACAGTAGCTCAACCTTGTTGGCGCGGTGTTTATGCTGAAAACAAAATTTACGGGTTGCCCCCAAACTCAAAGATGCAATGACAGCGTGTCTGCCTAAATTCGGCTCATCATCACTGTGCCAACCCAAGCCCTGCGTACCATCTTGATATAAATTGGCCAAACATGAATTAAAGGGATGCCCGACCCATTGTTCAATTTGCTGTTTCAATCGCCACAAAGCAGGCTGCCATAGCAGTGCCTGCTTAACTGCTCCCGAATAACGATATTGATACTGCTCATCGCCATACCATACCACTTGGCGCTGTGTCCGATAATACTGACCAAAGAGCAGACCTTCATCAGGCTGCCATGCCAAATGTTGCAGAAAATACCGTAAATAACGCTCACTATGCTCCGCACTCAGCACCAAACTATAGTCCTGCGCAATGCCGTCATAAGGCAGTACGTTGTCACAACGCTCAGGTGCAAACAATTCTAGATTCATGGTCATTCCTATGCTGAATAGCTTATTGTTTAATCTAAAACAAGGATCAGGACTGCTCACAAAATGACACAGCTTTTTGGCTTGTGAGTCGTGAAGTTCATCCTTAGACTTAAAATCATCGTTCTTATAACAATAATAGCTTATGAATTTATGGCATTTATTTCAAAAATTGCGTCCCTTCGTTCGACCTTATCAGCTCTTGGTGATTGCTACCTTAGTTTTAACGCTCATCGGCTCATTAACAGCTCAAGTCAATGCACTGACTTTACAATACGCTGTTGACCGTATTAACGCCTTAATTGAGGCAGGACAGGGGCTGTCTGCAGGCTGGCACATTTTAATCACCATTTCAGCCATTTTGCTGGGTAAAGAAATCATCAATGCCTTTGTGCAGTTTGGACAGAAGTTTTATGGTGAAAAACTACGCATTTTTGTGTCACAAGATTTGGCACAGGGCATTATTGAGAAATTTTTGCGTTATCGACTGGCCTTTTTTAATCAGGACAACAACCAAGCAGGTAAATTACAAACACGTATAGATCGTGGCATTGGTTCGCTCACCCGCTTAGTGCAAATTTTCTTTATTGATATTTTGCCACTCTTTACCAGTGCAATTGTGGCTTTGGGCTTAATGTATTATGCCAATTTTTATGTGGGCTTGGTCGCGACACTCATTGTGCCTATTTATTTTTGGCTGACCTATCAGCAGGCACAAAAACTAGGAAGCTGGCGACGTAATTTACGTGATGGACGTGAGAAAAAAAGCCAAGGGATTCTCAGCATCATCAACTCAATTACCGTGATTAAATCATTTAACAGAGAAAGCATCGAAGCAGAAAAACAACTCACCCTGCAGAAAAAACTGACCCACAATCAAATGCAGACCCGCCAAACCAGTTTTTTATTTGATGGTTTAAAAAGCTTTATTGAACAAATTGGCGTGGTGCTGATTATTATTTTAACTGCTTATTTTGTGTTAGATAGACAAATGAGCATCGGCATGATCATGTATCACGTGTTGCTGTTTGGCAATGTTTCTGCCCCAATTCGCTCATTGCATCGTATTTATGATGAAGTCAATGATGCAATGATCTATTCAGAAAGCTTCTTTCAAATTTTGGAAGCCGAGCATGAAATTGAGCCAAGTGGTACGCTTAAACCAGTTATTCGAGGGCAGTTTGATCTGCAACAGGTAAACTTTTTTTATCCGAATGGACATCATGCACTCAAAGACATTCAAATGCAGATTCAGCCCAATAAAATTACCGCATTGGTGGGATTGTCGGGAGCAGGAAAATCTACCCTGATCAGTTTATTAGATAAATTCTATGAACCACAACAGGGAACAATTCAGCTCGATGGGATTGATATTAACCACATCGACACTCAATATTTGCGTGACCATATCGGCTTGGTTTTGCAAAAAAATCATATTTTCCAAGGCTCTATTTTTGAAAATATTCGTTATGGCAAAACTGATGCAAGCTTGGAAGATGTGATTCTGGCAGCCCAAAAAGCCTCTATTCACGAACAAATTTTGCAATTGCCTCAGGCTTATGACGCAGATGCCCTCATGCTTTCAGGCGGTCAACAACAACGGATTGCCCTTGCACGTATGTTCCTGAAAAATCCACCTATTATTTTTTTAGATGAACCGACTGCTAGTCTGGATGCCATTGCAACCGAACAAATCAAACAAAGCCTCGATGAAATTAAACAAGGGCGTACGGTCATCATCATTTCACATAGCTTATCGCAAATTATTGATGCCGATTACACCTATGTCATGAAAGATGGCAGGATTGCGGAACATGGCGAACATGATGCGCTTTATCATCAAAATGGGGTTTATAAAGAAATTTTTGATGCGATGGCAAAAAGTTTAAATATTGAAAAAATTGCCAAAACTTATGAGGATGATGCCGAGGAAGAAACCCATAGTTAATCAAAAAGTGCTTCAATCAGAAGCACTTTTTAATGAAGAATCACGATATTTAAGGTTGTTTCAAATATGGCCATGCCGCTTTTAAATAAATAAACATCGACCAAAGCGTTAGAATTACAGCAGTATAGAGCAACAAATAAGCCACCATTTCCAATGGTTGCCAGTTCAATAAGAACACTGAAATCGCAATCATTTGGAATGCTGTTTTATATTTCCCCACTGTAGACACCGCCACACTGGTACGTGCGCCGAGTTCAGCCATCCACTCTCGTAAGGCAGATACGGTAATTTCACGGGAAATAATTACAATCGCGGCAAAAGCCATAGAAATAGTCGGTTGCCATTGCACTAAAACAATCAATGCCGCAGCGACCATAAGTTTATCGGCCACAGGGTCTAAAAAGCGCCCAAATGCAGAGGTCTGATTCAAAGTACGTGCCAAATAGCCATCAAACCAGTCGGTCACAGCAGCAATCACAAAAATAGACGTCAAAATAATATGACGCGTCATGCCACCATCATAACCATTTACGCCCATTGCAGGCGGCCAATACGCCACCAACAAAAAAACAGGAATCAAGGCGATTCGAGCCAAAGTTAATATATTTGGAATGTTCAGGATACGACCTGTTGTCATAGACACCGCCAATGTTTCCCCTCTTTACGCTGCATATTCACAAGTTTTTTGAGGATTTGTCATCGTGAATAGGCTTCACTTTATACGAAATGCTAGTAGGTGTCACTAGGCAAACACGGTGATGGTCTGTCGGGCAATCGCTATTAGCCGATCCTGATCATCCCATAAGTGCGCATATTCTGTGGCATAACCACCGCTAGCATGATCGGTAAAAACTTTATATTTCATCCAATCTTGCAGCTGATTTTGCAAAGGATTGATATAGGTCACATGCCAAGTCAGTGAACTGGCAGGAGCGAGCTGCTCAAACATCGGCAGTACTCCAGGCGGCCACATATCAAAAGCCACCATCAAATCGGCAATGGTCATGGCACGATTCGTATGCTGTTTTGGGTTAAAACGCATCCAGCCTGCAAAATCAGGTTTATGACTAGCAGTAAACGGATATTGTCCTTCAGACCAAACCAAATCCATCTGCTGAAAACATTCAGGTGCTAAAGGATGATGCTGTGTAACAGGCAATTCCGTTGCAGGTGGAAAATTGGGCGCAGTACGTTCTTGTTGCACCACAATGCTGGATTCACGTGCCGCACCAAAACTGGCAATTAAAATGCTTTGTACTGCATCATCCTGCCATAAACGAACTTCGACACTGGTCACAGATTTGCCTTCACGCAGAATTTCCGCCGTGAGCCGTGCCCGACCTTGTTGCACAGGTCCGACAAACGTGACACTGCTGCTTAGCAAGCGCTTTTTCGGATCGGCAATACAAAGCTGGGCTTTTTGCATCATCAAACCTGCCACCAATCCACCATAAATAGTGCGCCCCTGTAACCACCCAAGCGGGATGTCTATCCATTCTTGCTCGGCAATGGCTTGATAGGTCTGTAGCAACGACATAGCTTTTCCTTAAACAATGTTGTGGTTGATATTACAGGGTTTCGATCTGATGTGAATGTTCAATGACGACAGAGTCAATGCACTTTTTTGCTATTTACCTTTGTAGAAAATACTGCTTTTTATGCAGTAAATAGGGTCTGTTGACAATTCGTCTATGTTTGCGACGTGAGAGATATATCTCGCAAGATTTTTAGCTAATATAAGGCATGAGGCAGGAAATTTAGTCATTCATGCAGCACTTTATAAATCGTACGCGCCATTACTTCACCCAGTCCGGGTACTAAAGTCAACTCTTTTTCAGAAGCTTTCAGGACACCTTGTATGCCACCAAAATGGGTGAGTAAATCACGACGACGTTTTGGCCCTAAGCCCGGAATCACTTCAAGTATTGATGAGCCACGTTTTTTATCGCGCTTGGCACGGTGCTTGGTAATTGCAAATCGGTGTGCTTCATCACGTACCTGCTGAATCAAATGCAGCGCCTTATGATCTTCAGGCAGCTGAATTTTGCTGCCATCGGTAAAATGTAGCGTTTCTAGACCAGGTTTGCGTCCTTCGCCTTTGGACACCCCAATCATAAAGGCATCCAATCCTAACTCCTGCATGACCTCCATCGCCATATTCAACTGCCCTTTACCGCCATCAATCAGCAATAAATCGGGCAGCATGGCTTTTTTATAACGGCGCGTTAAAGCTTGGCGCATGGCAGCATAGTCATCTCCAGCCTGAATATCCTGAATTGAAAATTGTCGATAATCACGTTTGCGAATACCACCACTGTCAAATACCACGCAAGATGCCACAGTGTCTTCGCCCATAGTGTGCGAAATATCAAAACATTCAATCCGATCAATCGGGCGTCCAACCACTTGCTCTAACTGATGAAAACGCTCATTTAATTCAAAGTGATTGGCGAGTTTACCTTTAATGGCATGCTGCACATTCATTTGTGCCAATTCTTGCCACTCGGCACGGGTTTCACGCACTTTATGTTTAATTTGAATTTTTTTATCGAAGTGTTGCTGTAAGGCTTGTTCCAACTCTTTGCAATCTGCCACTTCCACATTAACAATCAATTCCGCTGGAATTTCATCGGCCACCTGAAAGTAAAAGTTGGCAATAAAATCGGCCAACATTTGCCCCAAATCATCGCCCAACATATCAGGAAAATAGCTTTTACCGCCCAGCATTTTGCCATTGCGCACATGCATAATTTGCACACAGGTCACACCTGCCTGATAAGCAATTGCGATAATATCGGCTTCGCCTTTGAGTTTATAAATGGCTTGCTGTGCCTGCACATCACGCAACAAAGCCATACGGTCACGGTAAAAGACTGCTTTTTCAAATTCCAACGCTTCGGCTGCAGCTTCCATTTTAGCAATCAATTGCTGATTCAGTTCTTTACTATCGCCCTGTAAAAATCGAATCGAATTATTAACATCTTCTTTATATTCTTCGGGCGAAATCAATCCTACACACGGTGCCGAACAGCGTTTGATCTGATATTGCAAACACGGACGCTGCCGTTGAGCAAAATAACTGTTTTCACACTGCCGCACATTAAACAGTTTTTGTAACACCACCAAAGTATCGCGGGCATTGTACGCACTCGGATAAGGCCCAAAAAACTTGCCTATCTGATGCTTGCCTTTGCCGCGTCCACTGGCAATACGCGGATAAGGCTGATCTGCCGACACAAAAATATAAACATAGGACTTATCATCGCGCAGCATAATATTGTACGGTGGACGATGCAGCTTAATCAGATTTTGTTCAAGCAATAACGCTTCAGTTTCGGAACGCACCACCAAAGTTTCAATATCATAAATACGCGCCACTAAAGCCTGCGTTTTAGGATGCTCGATGGTTTTGACAAAATAACTCGACACTCGGTTTTTTAAATTTTTGGCTTTGCCGACATATAACAACTCCCCGTCTTTACCCAACATACGGTAAACCCCTGGCAATTGGGTCATATTTGCCAAAATTTTCTCGATATGCTCACCTGCGTTTGGGTTCACGAGTCATCCTATTCTTGCTACATTCTTTACATGATGTGCTGCTTTATCTGATTTTTTCAAGCTTTATCCTGTGGCATAGCGCATGATCTATCCACTAAAACGATCAGCTCAGTGCTAAAAACGATCAGTCGGCAACACAAGATTTGCTATGCTCAGGCATCTTGTCAGCAGAAGGAAAGTGCAGGATGACGACCGCACCACACGGCATACCGACCATTCAATCCGCAACGTCCCAGCCGATCAGTACACATCAGTACACATCAGTATGTATCCGCCAAAGACCGTTTGATTGGCAAGCCGCGCTTTCATTTTGAACCTACACAAGTCATGCAATTGTTACGTCAACGGATTATTGGACAAGATGCAGCGCTGAATGAAATCGAAAAAATGCTGTATGTGGTCAAGGCCGATTTCTCCAGCACAGAGCGACCACTTTCAGTGACTTTAATGCTTGGCCCGACAGGTGTTGGCAAGACCGAAACGGTGCGCCTGATTGCCGAAGCCATTTATGGTCGCCCCGATGCCTTCTGCCGCATTGATATGAATACCTTGGCGCAGGAACACTATGCGGCTGCACTCACAGGCGCGCCTCCTGGCTATGTCGGCTCTAAAGAAGGCCATAGTTTATTTGATGAAACTGCGATTGCAGGTTCGCACACCCGCCCAGGCATTATGCTGTTTGATGAACTGGAAAAAGCCTCAAGCGAAGTGATACGTGGCTTAATGAATATGCTAGATACAGGCAAACTGACCCTGACTGCAGGCACCAAAACCATCGACTTTCGCAATTGCATGATTTTTATGACCAGCAATGTGGGTGCTCAAGCCGCACAACAATACTTAGATAAATTGAATCTGTTGCCGCAAAAAGTACAACAACTGTGCTTAAAACGCATGCCCACACAACGGATCATTGAAAAAGTCATGCAGCGTAAATTTGACCCTGAATTTTTAAATCGGATTGACCGTAGTTTGCATTATCAAGCGGTATCTGCTGATGCCCTGCCGCAATTGGTTGAAATTGAATTGGAAAAGTTAAACCATCGCCTGCAGCATCAACAGCGCCAAGTCGAACTCACTGCAGCAGCTAAAGCCTATTTTTATCAGGGGCATGATATTCGTTACGGCGCGCGGCATTTGGGGCGTAAAATTCGTACTGAACTTGAACCCATTTTAGCTTTATATTTTTTAAAGTATCCTGAAAAATCGGAAATATGTGTAGATTGCAGTGCAAATCAATTGCACCTCAAAATAGAATAAACCCGCGACTTATACTGCGTGAATCTTGAGAATGCCACTCTGCTCATCCTCAAAGTTTTGATGCTTATTTTTGCTTAAAAAGCCTAGGGTCTGTTGACAATTCGTCTATGTTTGCGACGTGAGAGATATATCTCGCAAGATTTTTAGCTGATATAAGGCATGAGGCAGGAAATTTAGTCATTCTAAATGACTGACTCATAACGCAATAGCAGCAAAAAATATGCTCGTCCTGAAAGGCTGTGGCTAAAACTTTCTCAGATTGCGTTATGAAACTTGGCAATAGTCTCGCTATTCCCTGCGTTTCATGCCTGATCTGCTCAGTTTTAGCCTACAGCGCAAGCCATTTATGAAATGTCAACAGACCCTAGGGATTAGTCGGTAATTTCCATTCCCAAGGCTTGACTAAATTTGGTCTGATCTTTAGGTGAAACCAATACAAATTTTGGCTGCCCCGCTTGAAGATAATCAATTTTTAAACGCTTCAGCGACAAAGCAGGTGACGCTACAGAATTATTGGTTTTAGATATTTTTTGAATACTGTCGCGCGGAATATCCCATTTTAAAAACATGCAACGGATCTGCAAGCGTTCTGCATCAACCTGATAGCGCGTATTGAACACAGGCCACCACAACACAAAAATGGTAATGAAATACACCCCTGTGTGCACAGGAAATGCTGGCATCGTGCCTTTGGCGTACATGGTCAGCAATAACTGAATCAATAGACCAGACATACAAATCACAAAAGCCAAAACCCACCAATCTTTTTTAGAACGAAACGTTTGCATAAAAATTCCCCTATTTGCTTCATTCTATACATAAAAATAGGCGGGAATTAAAGTGCGTTGCTGAAATTGCTCAAAAATGTCATAAAAAAACGCCCCGAAAGGCGTTGCGATACTTTAAAACACATAAGGGCGAATAAAAATTAAGAAGAAAATCCCGAGCATTAAAAACCATTTTAAGAAATAGTACACACGACTATTTTTAGCTTTTAAAGCCTTGGCTTTTAAACGCACTTGATAGACATAGCCAAAGACTTTATTTAAGCCACCCGTCTGATCGCCTGCTTCATTCGTAGAGCTTGCTGCGGTCATCACATTTTTGCCAAACCAGTGATTAAACTTTTGCATCCAGCGAGATTTTAACGGACGCTCGACATCGGCAAAGAAAATAATACGGTTTTGAGAAGTGCCATTTTCAGCATAGTGAATATAGGTTTCATCAAACACCACACTTTCACCATCACGCCATGAATAACGCTCCCCATCGACATCAATAAAACAACGGTCATCATTTGGTGTCATCAATCCCAAGTGGTAACGCAATGAACCTGCATACGGGTCACGATGACGCACTAAACGACTGTCGGGCGCTAGTTCAGTAAACATCGCCGCCTTAATGCTAGGCAAAGTTTTTAATAATGCTGTGGTTTTTGGACATAATTCTGCTGCTGATGGATGCGCGGAGTCATACCATTTTAAGTAAAAACGCTTCCAGCCTGTTTTAAAGAATGAGTTAAAACCCAAATCATCGTAAGTACTTGAAGCTTTAATACCGCCCTGTTCATATAAAGCTTTGGCTTCATCACGAATCATTTCCCAATTGTCATCCAAAACCTTTAAATCTTGAAAGTGCTGGGTGTCGATATACGGTTGATTTGGTACTTTAGAGAACAAATACATCAAATAGTTGATCGGTGCGAGGATGGTAGAATGGTCAAAAAACTGACGATAAAAACTATGACGCACCTTGCCGCGCTGTTGAATATACAGCGCTGAAGCGATAAAAATCGCCAGAATAATCCACTTCAACATAGAACAACCCAAATTGCTGAAAACAGCTAAAATTCAAAATGTCGCATATTCTACTCAATTTCAGCGCATGAGGTCATAGCAGAAAATAGAACACAGCATTGCAAATCGCTATCCCCCCTATCCAGCTTCACGCTTTAAAACATCACCATCCAAACGATGGATTTACTTTTCTGTCCCAAACAACCCACTGATAACATCTATTTATCAAGCTTTTCTAAATCGAAAATGCAATACAACCTGATTAAAAATAAAAGAGAAAACAATCACTTTCATCTTTCTTTAAACATAGGATTTTAAAATCGGGTCAAAAAGCAATTCCGAGCTATGAGAAAAATCATGACCCTTGCGTCACGGCTTGATACAACTTGCTATATTTTTTTTCGATATAGTTATCGTAAGATTAGCGAGGCATATATGTGTGCAGGACTATCGCACACGCTTCATAACATCAACTTAGAAGTCCTCCAAAATAAAGGAGATCAGGCATGATCCACGCTGGCAATGCCATTACCGTCCAAATGCTTTCGGACGGAATTGCAGAATTCCGCTTTGACTTACAAGGTGAGTCGGTCAACAAATTTAACCGTGCAACGATTGAAGACTTTAAAGCAGCGATTGAGGCTGTTAAAGCAAACAATGAAGTGAAAGGTTTAATCGTCACTTCTGCAAAATCAACCTTTATCGTGGGTGCAGACATCACCGAATTTGGCGCAAACTTCGCTCAAGGCGAACAAGCCATTGTGGATTGGGCATTGCCTGTTCACGACATCTTCAATGCTTTTGAAGATTTAGAAATTCCTAAAGTTGCTGCAATCAATGGTATGGCATTGGGCGGTGGCTTTGAAATGTGTTTGGTATGTGACTACCGTGTCATGTCAGACCAAGCACAAGTGGGCTTACCAGAAATCAAACTCGGTATTTTCCCGGGCTTTGGTGGTACGGTTCGTTTAAGCCGCGTTATTGGTATCGACAATGCGGTTGAATGGATGGCAATGGCCAACCCTAAACGTCCTGATGCTGCACTTAAAGACGGTGCTGTAGATGCTGTAGTTGCTGCAGATCAATTACAAGCGGCTGCGCTTGATTTGGTTAAACAAGCCATTGCAGATCGTTTGGACTGGAAAGCAAAACGCCAAGAAAAATTAGACCCAGTGAAATTGAACCCACTTGAACAAATGATGGCGTTCAACACTGCAAAAGGTGCGGTATTAGCCAAAGCGAATCCTGCACAATACCCTGCACCAAAACTCATGCTTGATTCTTTACAAGCAGGTGCAAGCTTGCCACGTAATGACGCACTCAAAGCGGAAGCGGAAGGCTTTGCTAAAGCTGCGGTAACGCCACAAGCAGGCGCGTTGATTGGCTTGTTCATCAACGACCAAGTGGTGAAGAAGACCTCGAAAAAATATGAAAAAGGTGCGCATCCTGTTAACCAAGCGGCTGTACTCGGCGCGGGTATCATGGGTGGCGGTATTGCTTACCAAGCGGCAAGCAAAGGCACACCAATTATCATGAAAGACATTGGCAATCCACAATTGGCATTGGGGATGTCTGAAGCAAACAAATTGCTGACCAAACAAGTTGAACGTAAAAAAATGACACCTGCCAAAATGGGTGAAACTTTGGCACGTATCCGCCCAACTTTAAGCTATGACGAGTTTAAAGAAGTAGATATCGTGATTGAAGCCGTGACTGAGAATCCGAAAGTCAAAGGCATTGTGTTGGCTGAAACTGAAAAATCAGTACGTGAAAACACCATTATCGCGTCAAACACATCAACCATTTCGATTACACGTTTGGCAGAAAACCTACAACGTCCAGAAAACTTTGTCGGCATGCACTTCTTTAACCCAGTGCACATGATGCCATTGGTAGAAGTGATTCGTGGTGAAAAAACTTCACCTGAAGCGATTGCGACTACTGTGGTTCTTGCTCAGAAAATGGGTAAAACACCAATCGTTGTGAACGACTGCCCAGGCTTCTTGGTGAACCGTGTATTGTTCCCTTACTTTGGTGCATTCGACTTGTTACTTAAAGATGGCGCAGACTTCCAGCAAGTTGACAAAGTCATGGAAAAATTCGGTTGGCCAATGGGTCCTGCATACTTGATCGACGTTGTTGGTATCGACACGGGCGTTCACGGTGCAGAAGTCATGGCTGAAGGTTTCCCTGACCGTATGAAGCCAGACTTCAAAGGTTCAATCGAAATCATGTACGAAAACAAACGTTTGGGTCAAAAAAACGACGTTGGTTTCTACAAATATGAATTGGATCGCAAAGGCAAAAAAGCCAAAGTAGTTGATCCAACTGCATACGAGCTTGTGGCATCTGTTGCAACTGCTGAAAAACGCGAGTTTGATGCTCAAGAAATCATTGACCGTATGATGCTTGCTTTCTGTAACGAAACTGTTCGTTGCCTAGAAGACAACATCGTAGCAACTGCTTCTGAAGCAGACATGGCGATGATTATGGGTGTAGGTTTCCCTCCATTCCGTGGTGGTCCATGCCGTTACATCGACCAAACAGGTGTTGCTGAATACGTTGCGCTTTGCGACAAATATGCACACTTAGGAAAAGCTTATGAAGCGCCACAAATGTTGCGTGACATGGCTGCTAACAACAAAAAATTCTACGGTTAAGGAGCAACGTGAATGGCTACTTTAAATCCACGTGACGTTGTCATCGTTGATGGCGTACGTTCTGCAATGGGTAAAACCAAAAACGGTATGTTCCGCAATGTACGTGCTGACAGTCTATCGGCTGAATTGGTTCGTGCTTTAGTTGCTCGTAACCAGTTTGATGTCAACGAAGTTGAAGATGTGATCTGGGGCTGTGTTAACCAAACCCTAGAACAAGGTATGAACATTGGTCGTAATATTGCTTTATTGGCTGATCTTCCAAAAACAGTAGCGGGTCAAACTGTAAACCGTCTGTGTGGTTCTTCAATGCAAGCGATCCACACCGCTGCGGCACAAATTGCAACCAATCAGGGTGATATTTTCATCATTGGTGGTGTAGAGCACATGGGCCATGTGGGCATGATGCACGGTATCGACATCAACCCTGCTGCATCGAAGCACTATGCCAAAGCCTCAAACATGATGGGCTTAACTGCTGAAATGTTGGGTCGCATGAACGGTATTTCTCGTGAAGAGCAAGATGCCTTTGGTGTGGAATCACACCGTCGTGCATGGGCTGCAACGCAAGAAGGCCGTTTTAAAAACGAAATCATTGGCATTGAAGGTCATGATGCAAACGGCTTTAAACAACTATGCGACATCGACGAAGTGATTCGTCCAGATGCTAACCTTGAAGCATTCCAAGCTTTACGTCCTGTATTTGATCCGAAAGGCGGTACCGTAACTGCGGCGACATCTTCAGCATTGTCTGATGGTGCTTCTGCGATGTTGCTTATGTCTGCTGAACGTGCACAAGCATTAGGTTTGAAACCACGTGCGGTGATTCGCTCTATGGCCGTTGCAGGCTGTGATGCAGCAATCATGGGTTATGGCCCAGTACCTGCAACGCAAAAAGCACTTAAACGTGCGGGCTTGTCAATTGCAGACATTCAAACCTTTGAATTAAACGAAGCGTTTGCTGCACAAGGTCTATCTGTTCTAAAAGGCTTAGGCATTTATGATCAGCAAGATCGTGTGAACTTGAACGGTGGTGCAATTGCACTCGGTCACCCATTGGGTTGTTCAGGTGCGCGTATCACCACCACGTTATTGAACGTGATGGAACAACAAGACACGCAAATTGGTCTTGCGACCATGTGTATCGGTCTTGGTCAAGGTATCGCGACAATTATTGAGCGTGTGTAAAAAGTCTTCGTAATAAAAAAATCCTCGCATCATGCGGGGATTTTTTATTTTGTTGTTTTGAGCTGTTCTAATTTTTAAATTTTATTCTTTTGCATTGTTATCTTGAAGACTAGATGGCTGATCAGTTGTGATTTACCTGCACGGCTTAAACCAACAACTCCCCCATCAACCATGTCATATAGCGTTCTTTATCCATAAAGTCTGGGGCGCTGCCTGTATCCAAGCAATAATATTGTTGATTAAATTCAATCACAATTTGTTCAGTCTGATGCCAATCTTCAACCAAACGAAAGTGCTGATTAAAGAAGTAACGGTTCTTGCCCCAATTATTTAAATTTTCGAGTTTCGGGTAGTTTTTATTTTCTAAGAATTGCAAATACAGTTGTTGAATATCATCAAAGACTTGAATGCTGTTCATATTGGACCTGCCTAGCTGAGCAATTAAATCAACAGGCACAGTTTAGGCAAGAGATTTGAACGGCAGATGACATTCTTTTGACAATTTGATGTAAGGATTTGCCAGACCTTACAACTTGCTTTCCAGTGCCCGCTGATGCTGCTGAGTGATCTCTTGCATTTGCGTATTGAGCTGCACCATCTCTTGATATACCGCATTAAATTCTTTCAAGGCTGCATCTTCATAGAACATGAAGGTATTGTTTTTGAGCTCCCATTTATTGTTTGGCGGATTCAAGCGGCAAGTGCAACAGTATAAAAACCAGCCATAACTTCACTCGGTGTATACCAACCTAGTGTTTTTCTAGGACGATGGTTGAGTGCAAATTCTATCTGCTCTATTTGTTCGTTTGA
>NZ_JAYFSK010000013.1:0-63522 GCF_041464035.1 Acinetobacter sp. AL9
ATGCGCGTCGTAAATTCCATGAACTGCATGTGACCAAAAAAAGTCAGGTCGCTGAACAGGCATTAGTGCTGATTCAGAAACTGTATGCGATAGAAGCAGAACTCAGGAAAAAGACCGATGGTACAGCAGAACAGCGCCGCGAATACCGACAACAGCATAGTCAACCGGTGATGCAACAACTGTATGAATGGCTCAACCAACATCAACTGACTGTGCCATCGAGTTCTCCAACCGCCAAGGCGATCAATTACACTCTGAAGCGTTGGCCAGCTTTAAGCCGCTATCTGGATGATGGCAATCTACCGATTTGCAATAACTGGGTGGAAAACCAGATGCGCCCCTGGGCGTTGGGACGTAAGAACTGGTTATTTGCAGGTTCGCTGCGCAGCGGTCAGCGAGCAGCCAATATTATGACTTTAATCCAGTCAGCAAAGCTGAATGGGCTGGATCCCTATGCCTATTTAAGTGATGTGCTGAAAAGGTTGCCGACACATAAAGTGACTCAGATTGAAGAATTGCTACCACACCGCTGGAAACCTGAACCGAATTAAAAAATAGGCATGGGGTTCAGCGGACGCTTACTTTCTAAGTGACTTAGGCAACAATCCACAATCAAAATACCTAAGCAATAACTTGATTGATAAAAAAACGGAACCGAAGTTCCGTTTTCTATCTTAGATCATCTACAAGTTTTAAGCGGCTTGCACAGGCACACCACTATGAAAACGGAACAGATCATCTGGACTTAAAATAAGATTCTTTTCCACTTCACGTATATGCTGAATTCGCCCCTGAATATCTTCTTCAGGGTTTTTCAGTTTTGCTGTTTTTGCTACATCCAAAGCCAGTGCCAAATAATCTTCATAATGCCGTGATTCTGATTTCAGTAAATAACGGTAATACTTACCTAATTCTTCATCTACCAATGGCGCAAGCGCATAAAACCGCTCGCATGAACGTGCTTCTACAAAGGCACCTATCACCAAAACATCAATTAGTGCTTCAGGTTCATAGGTACGGATTTCTTTACGTAAACCGCCTGCATAACGCCCTGCACTTAAACCCTGCCACATTTGCCCACGCTTTGCCATGAACTCTAGCACCTGCTCATAATGCAGCATTTCTTCGCGTACCAACTGTGCCAGTTTGACCTGCAAATCGGTAAAAAAGCTGTAACGAAACATCAGATTCATGGCTGTGCCTGCTGCTTTTTTCTCACAGTTAGCATGATCTTGCATCAAAATATCTAAATTATTTAATGCTTCGTTCAACCATTCTTTGGGTGTTTCGCAGCCTAAAAATGCTATCACAGGCTGCATCAATTCATCATAATTTATGCTGGACATAACGTTTCAAATTTTATCTTTCAATTTTAAATATGCAGATTAACGCGCTGCATCAATCGCAGCTTTCATGCGTTTAACAGCCTGTTCCAAGCCGACAAATACAGCATCACCAATTAAAGCATGACCAATATTTAACTCATGGATGTGTTGAATAGCGGCAATTGCACCTACATTGTCCAAGTTCAAGCCATGCCCTGCATTAATCACTAAGCCACGGCTAGCTGCATATTCTACGCCCTGAACAATACGGGTCAATTCGGCTTGCTGTGCAGCTTCATTTTCTGCATTGGCATACGCGCCTGTATGAATTTCAATGGTCGGTGCACCACATGCAACGGCCGCATCAATTTGTGCAAGATCTGCATCAATAAACAGTGACACATCACAGCCAATTGCTGTTAATTCCTGAGTAGCGGCCTTAACTGCTGCAAAATTGCCTACTACATCCAAACCACCTTCAGTGGTTACTTCTTCACGGCGCTCAGGTACCAAACATACATGCTGTGGACGAATTTCTTTGGCAAACTCGATCATTTCTTCAGTAACTGCCATTTCCAAATTCATACGAGTTTTTAGCAACGGACGCATACGACGCACATCATCATCCTGAATATGACGACGGTCTTCACGCAAATGCAAAGTAATCCCCTCTGCACCCGCCTGTTCACAAACTAATGCGGCCTTCACAGGGTCTGGATAGTTCGTGCCACGCGCTTGTCTTAAAGTTGCCACATGGTCAATATTGACACCGAGTAAAGCCATAATAGGTTCCTACATTACGCTTGGGTTTGAGAATTCTGAATCCACAATTGGCGACTTTTTAAAGGTCGATCACCCAACAGTGAACTAATCATTTGTCGATACAGCCGAGACAGTAATTGTAACTGCTCTGGGTTAAAATCCCTACCTTTTTCATAGTCGCACATACTGAGGATCTGTGCGCCAAGCAAATTGGCTCGTGAAGCTTGTGTAGTAGGGATAAAACCATCATTCAGTTGAAAATGATAATGTAGATTGGGCTGAATCGGCTCTTGATTCGCATCGACTGAAAAATCAATCGCATAGCCTAATTCTTCCAATAATGCATGTTCAAACTGACGTAAAATTTGTCTTAAAAATAGATTAGGATTTTCTTGACTAGATAAATGTTGTAAATGCGCCAAAGTCTGGTGATATTGCACAAAAGTTTCAGGCATTTCCACTTCGGCAGAACACAAGCGCAACACAATTTCATTTAAATAAAAGCCTGAAAAAAATGCATCACCAAAGAAAAAAACGGGTTGATTGACAATTTCCAGCTTAGTGAAATTTTTAAGGTCTGATTTTCCCGAAGCTTGTATGCGAATCGGTTGATATTGTGGCGGTGGCATTTGTCTTAAAATACCATCGACCCGCCCATGTTCGCGGGTAAACAAATGCACAATATGGCTACGTTCGCGGTATTTTCGATGATGGATTAAATAACCATGCAAGATTTCATTACGCATGATTGCGTCAATTAATCCTATTCTTTAGAGGATTCTTGTTTGGATTTTTCTTCGTCATCACCATCTGGAATGACAGCACCAACTACAGCAGCAGTGCCTTTCACCACACCTTTTGTGGTTTTGTAGGCGACTTTTACGGGAACTGTCACAACTTTGTGAATACAACCTTGCAAGACAAACATACATGCCACAATGGCCAACACTTTCATCATCACAGTTCCCTTTTCGTCAAACTTAGATATCACTATATCCTAAGCTTTTTAATGCACGTTCGTCATCAGACCAACCACCTTTGACTTTCACCCAAAGCGTCAGCATGATTTTTTGCTCGAACATTTTTTCCATGTCGACCCGTGCATCCATACCAATTTTTTTCAGCTTCGCGCCTTTTTCACCAATCACAATGGCTTTTTGACCTGGGCGATCTACAAAAATAGTGGCATCAATATAGGTACATGGCGCTTTCATACGACCCGTTTTTTCATTTAAAACCGCATCTTCAGTTTTAAATGATTCGATTTGCACGGTTAAATCGTAAGGCAGTTCTTCGCCCAATTGGCGCATGATCTTTTCACGGATAATTTCAGATGCCAAGAAACGTTCTGAACGGTCTGTGATTTGATCTAGCGAGTACAACGGTGGCTGGAATGGCAAATAGCGTTCAATCGTGTCACGCAAATGATCTAGGTTCGCGCCGCGCAATGCCGATACAGGTACAATTTCGGCAAAGTTCATTAACTTGGCACGTTCTTGAATAATCGGCAAAGCCTGATTTTTATTCTCAAAAGTGTCGAGTTTGTTAATCACTAGAATCACTGGCATTTCTGCATTTTTCAGCTTTTCTAGGACTAACTCATCATTTTGCGTCCATTTTTGTGCATCCACCACAAACAAAACCAAGTTCACATCACGCAAAGCAGATGATGCAGCACGGTTCATCATTTTGTTGATGGCACGGACTTCTTTTTTATGCATCCCTGGTGTGTCTACAAACACAGCCTGAGATTTTTCACGTGAATCAATTCCCACAATTTTGTGACGTGTGGTTTGCGGTTTACGTGAAGTAATGGATAGTTTTTGACCCAATAAGTGGTTCATGAGGGTCGATTTACCCACATTCGGGCGACCAACAATCGCAACAAAACCACTGCGGAAATCAGATGGAATTTCAGTTCCCTGACCGCTAAAGAATTGGTTAATTAGGTCATTGGCGTCGTTATTCGACTCGTGATCAGCATCTACGTGATCGGAATGGATGGTCATTCAGACTTTTGCTCCAAGAATTTTAAAATATCTGCCGCAACTGCCTGCTCGGCAAAGCGACGGCTTGAACCTTCACCCTTCATTACAGGCAAACTATCGACTCGGCATTCCACAATGAAATGCTGATTCGGTGCATCGCCCTGAATATCTACAACCTCGTAAACCGGGAGAGGTTTTTTACGTGCTTGTAAATACTCTTGTAAGCGTGATTTAGGGTCTTTGAGTTGATCGGTTGGCTCAATATGATCTAAATAAGGGCTATACCATTTTAGCACAATCGTTTGCAGCAAATTCAAATCACCGCTATCGACATAAATGGCGCCAATAATCGCTTCTACGGTATCCGCCAGTATAGACTCACGATGATGACCACCAGATTTCAATTCACCTGTACTGAGAATTAAATTTTGGCTGAGCTTTAAATCATTGGCAATTTTACCTAAGGCTTCCTGACGCACCAGTGTTGCCCGCATGCGCGTTAAACGCCCTTCATTTTCATGTGGATAAGCCACATATAAATAATTGGCAACAATCATTCCCAACAACGAATCGCCTAGAAATTCCAGACGTTCGTAATTGTGTTTATGACTCACCGAGCGGTGAGTCAAAGCCAATTTAAGCAATTCAGGTTGCTTAAACTGATAACCGATTCGGCTGGCTAGACGGGTCTCATTTAGCTTGGACTGAGCTTTGATCAAAACTTTTCTCGAACTTCATTACAATATCAATATTCAATAAGAAAGGTTTTCTTATTTCATATTCTTTTTTCACTTCTAAACCATCGACGTTAGTCACTTGAGCCACATCTGCAAATTTAATATCGCGAATGTTGTTCATGCTTAAACGCTTGTCCATTTCACCAATAAACTGTTGTGGTGATAGATTTTTTGGCCCATTTAACAATTGTTCTTCAATTTGATTGTCCAACATTCGATCATCGAAATATGGTGCCCAAACTGCAACTGCTACTTTTGCCATAAATGCAAAACCAATAATTGCAATTAAAATTGCAATATAGGATGCCCCTTGTTGATGACGCATTTTTTATTTTCCTAATCTGCTTTATTAATCAATTTTGCCGTTACGACTAAATGACGGCAAATTAAACCCAGGTTCTTTATGCATCCAGACATAGAATGCACGGCCTGTTAGGTTTTCCTCTGGTACAAAGCCCCAAAAACGACTGTCAGCACTTTGATCGCGGTTATCCCCCATCGCGAAGTAATGACCTTCAGGTACTTTGACTTCCCAATATAAACCATTTTCTGCTGAATATTTACCATTGTCTACATAGTTCAGGAATGGTGCCTGACGCGCCACGTTTACACCTTCAAGCTCGCGCATGGTAAATGTATGCGCCCCTAAAGTTTCCTGATGGTAAATTGAAGTAGGTGTATCTAGACTGTCTTTTTCACGGCTAAACTGGATTGGGGTTTTCGTTACTTTCTCGCCATTAATGCTCAGCTGACCATGATCATAAACAATATGATCGCCTGGTAAACCGACAATACGCTTAATATAACTAATGCTTGGTTGTGGTGGATAACGGAACACCGCAACTTCGCCACGCTCAGGCGAACCCACATCTATAATTTTGCTGTTAATAATTGGCAAACGCACGCCATATTCAAACTTGTTCACCAAAATAAAATCGCCCGTTTCTAAGGTTGGCACCATAGAATCTGACGGAATATTAAATGGTTCATACAGGAATGAACGCAGTACCATCACCACTGCCAAAACAGGCCAAAAATCATAAGCCCATGTGATAATGAAGTTTTCATTGCCTCGCCCTTTCGTCGCTCTTTGTTTAAATACAAATTTATCGAGCAGCCACACCGCAATAAAAAATAATGTGGCAGGAACGAGAATCAAATTAAAATCAAAATCCATGGGCTTGTTATCCTTATAATTTTAGCGTTCGACTTTAAGTACGGCCAAGAAAGCTTCTTGCGGGATTTCAACACTTCCCACTTGCTTCATACGTTTCTTACCTTCTTTTTGCTTGGCAAGCAGTTTCTTCTTACGAGAAACGTCACCGCCATAACACTTCGCAAGTACGTTTTTACGCATCGCTTTCACGGTTGAGCGCGCAATAATTTGTGCACCAATGGCAGCCTGAATAGCCACATCAAACATTTGACGCGGAATCAAGTCTTTCATTTTTTCAACCAAGGCAATACCACGGTGACGTGCATCCTGACGGTGACAAATCATCGCTAAGGCATCAACTTTTTCACCGTTAATCAGTACATCTACTTTAACCAAAGATGAGCTTTCAAAACGGACAAAGTTATAATCTAACGATGCAAAACCACGTGAACATGACTTCAATTTATCAAAGAAGTCCATCACGACTTCTGCCATCGGAATTTCAAAAGTAATGGACACTTGGTTACCCAAGAATTTCATGTCTTTTTGCACACCACGACGCTCAATACATAGGGTCATGACGTTACCCAAGTATTCTTGCGGCACTAAAATATGACATTCCGCAATCGGTTCACGTAAATCTTCTACAGTTGAACCATCAGGCATTTTAGATGGACTGTCGATATACACCGTTTCGCCATTTTTCATCACGGCTTCATAAATAACCGTTGGTGCCGATGAAATTAGGTCTAAATCGTACTCACGCTCTAAACGCTCTTGTACGATTTCCATGTGCAACATGCCCAAGAAACCACAACGGAAACCAAAGCCTAAAGCATCTGAACTTTCAGGTTCAAAGAACAAAGCTGAGTCGTTAATTTGTAGTTTGTGCAAGGCTTCACGGAACGGTTCAAAGTCGCTGGCATCAATTGGGAATAAACCTGCATAAACCTGCGGCTTAACTTTTTTAAAGCCTGGTAAGGTTTCTACTTCTGGTGTAGTTGCGAGTGTGATGGTATCACCCACTGGCGCACCAAAAATATCTTTAATACCCGCAATAACAAAGCCAACTTCACCTGCTTCCAAAATACCTGTTTCGGTATGTTTTGGATTAAAAATACCAACTGAGGTAATAATGTGCGTTTGACCTGTCGATTTCATCAACATTTTATCGCCTTTACGCACGCGACCTTGCTTGATACGTACCAGCGACACAACGCCCAAATAGTTATCAAACCATGAGTCAATAATTAAGGCTTGCAATGGCGCATCACGATCACCTTGTGGTGCTGGAATGACATTCACCAAGGTTTCTAATACATTGTCGATGCCTAAACCAGTTTTAGCCGAACAGGTTGGTGCATCTTGCGCTTCGATACCAATAATTTCTTCAATTTCATGAATCACGCGCTCAGGTTCTGCCTGCGGTAAATCAATTTTATTCAGTACAGGTAAAACTTCTAAGCCTTGCTCAATTGCGGTATAGCAGTTTGCAACTGATTGCGCTTCTACCCCTTGTGCCGCATCGACTACCAATAGCGCACCTTCACAAGCTGCCAAAGAACGTGATACTTCATAGGAAAAGTCAACGTGTCCTGGGGTGTCAATGAAGTTTAACTGGTATTCCTGACCATTTGGATGGTTGTAGTATAAAGTCACTGAGGTGGCTTTAATGGTAATCCCACGCTCACGCTCAAGCTCCATAGAATCCAACACCTGAGCTTGCATCTCACGATCTTGTAAACCACCACAGGTTTGAATGAAACGATCTGCTAGAGTCGATTTACCATGGTCAATATGGGCAATGATCGAAAAGTTACGGATGTTTTTAATATCAACAGTTTTTTTAGCTTGCGCCA
The DNA here is from genome assembly GCF_041464035.1 of Acinetobacter sp. AL9. NCBI lineage: Bacteria > Pseudomonadati > Pseudomonadota > Gammaproteobacteria > Moraxellales > Moraxellaceae > Acinetobacter > Acinetobacter sp. AL9. The sequence continues at coordinate 7,828 of NZ_JAYFSK010000013.1, forward strand.
TGGGTTACCTTGAAAAATAACACGCTCTGCACCTCAAAATTCATGCAGAGCAAAAGCCGAATAGAAATTGCGAAGGATTATAGCAGATGGATTTTTCAATGTATCCATAATAATGACTTCCTTTTGCAGCCTCACGCGTTTTTCTTTTTATTCGAGAGTTTCAGGCTTTTTATGCAGAGATGTGTGTCGTAATTAAAGTGAGAATTGAAGAATACTTCATGCTATTTGAAACAGGTGAATACCCTCTTTAACAACATCGACAGCAATAACATGCAGCAACTTTCAATGACGCTACACTTGGTGCTTCAACTCATCTTAATGAATCATACTCACTAAAATCCAACGGATTCACATCAGCAGCAAGGGGTTGATAGGCTTGCGTAAATGTCGGTGACATGCGTTTTGGACGACCTGTAGCAATTTCCACACAAGCCCATTGTGTATTGCCCATAAACAGCAGACTTTTATCTTGAGGGCGATAAAACGCATATTGGCGGAATGAATACAACGCATTCAAATCACTTAACCATGTACGCAAAATCAGCTCCTCACCTTCGAGTGCCGCTTTACGATATTGCACATGATGTTCCACCGCCACCATCGCATGTTTTAGTTTTAAGTATTCCAGCACCCCTAAACCTAATGTTTCGATATGCGCCGATGCTACATCCTGCATCCACTGCACATACACCACATTATTGACATGCCCTAAAATATCAATATGTTCTGGCTGTACGGTGATTTTTAAATCAAATATGCTGCTCATGTCATCCTTTTAACTAAAACGGCGATGTCGGTCTAGTCTAACAAAAATACCGAGTTACATAAAAAAGTCGCCCTAATTCAAGAGCGACTTCCTTAAAATAAGTGGCTATTTAAAGTTTAGCAAGATTCTAAATTTTAGATAGATTTACGATTTTATGCCACATCAACTTATTGAATACGCATGCCAATAATCGCACGTTGCCCTTGACGGATAATCACCACACGCGCAATTGTACCTTGTTTCAAGGTAGATACTGTTTCAACAAATTGGTTGGCATTTTGGATGGTGGTGTTATTCAGTTGCACAATCACATCACCTGGCATAATACGTGCCTGAGCTGCCGAACCACCACGACGCACTTCCTGAATCAGCACACCGCCTTTAATATCTAATTGGCGTTGTTCTGCAACGCTTAAATCACGAATCGACACCCCTAAAACAGGGCCTTTGGCTGCTGTGTCAGGGTTGTTTTTGGCAGGCGTGTCGTCAGGTGCTGTGCTCACCGTAGCGGTAATATTACGGCGTTTATCATCGCGTAATACTTCAAGCTGAATACTTTGATTTGGCACTGAACGGTTTAAATAGTTCAACAATTCAGACGTTCTGGAAATAGGTGTGCCGTTGTATTTAAGAATCACATCGCCCGCGCGCAAACCTGCACGTGCCGCAGGTGAGTTTGGTGCAACTTGAGTAATTAATGAACCTTCAGGCTTACTGAGTTTATAAGATTCTGCCAAATTGCGGTCAATATCTTGCAAACTCACCCCTAAATAAGAACGAGTCACTTTACCGTTACGCTTTAACTGATCGGCAACATCCATGGCAACATCAATAGGAATGGAGAATGACAAGCCCATATAACCACCCGTACCACTAAAAATACGGGAGTTCACGCCGACCACTTCACCGCGCTGGTTAAATAGTGGCCCGCCTGAGTTACCTGGGTTAAGCGCCACATCGGTCTGAATAAATGGCACTGAAGTTTCACCCATCATATTACGCATTTTGGCACTCACGATTCCTGCCGATGCAGAATAGTCAAAGCCAAATGGTGAACCAATCGCAAGTACAGGCTCACCTACACGTAATTGATCGACATTGCCTGTACGCAGTTCTGGATAACTGCTGCCCTGCACTTTTAATAACGCGACATCGGTACGTTCATCACTACCCACGACAGTTGCATCAAGTTCACGGCGGTCATTCAGTACAATGGTAACTTTAGAAGCATCTTCAACAACGTGGTGATTGGTTAAAAGGTATCCATCTTTACTGATAAAAAAGGCACTGCCGTAACCTGTTTTTTCTTGTGGAATTTGCTGTTGAGGAATAATCACTTGATTGCCAAAAAAACGGCGTAAAATTTCTGGAACTTGTTGTTGTAAGAGTTCTTCCTGACTCATTTTTTTGACAACATTGACACTCACCACCGCAGGACTAACCTGCTCAACCAAATTAGAAAAGTCTACTGGTGGTGCTGCTTGAGCCTGCACAGTTGCCATAGTAAAAACAGCCGCATATAAACCTTTTTTTAAGTTGCGATTTTTCATAAATAGCATTCACTCAATAATAATTATGACTTTGAACTCACCTTATTTAGCACAAAATAATAGGCTTTTGCGTAATAAAATGTTGAATCTTTTTCAATTACGGTTTGGCAGGCACTGTGGAGGATAGCTGAGATAGCATCTTATATTTGACCCATCAAAAATGATGCGCCAAAGTGCTATAAATGAAAAGCGTGGAATCGAATCACAATAAAAGTGGGATATTCCATAAAAGTTGCCAGTTTATTCTTTTTTTTCATTATTCAAATCCACTTCGCACTTGCCTTTTTCTGTAAAAAGGGGTGTCATTATCCAACTTTTTTCAAATTAGCTGATGGACATGCCTAATTTAAACACAACACATCAATTTGATGTGATTATTGTGGGAAGTGGTGGTGCAGGTTTGAGTTTAGCGCTCTCATTACCCCAGCATTTCAATATTGCCGTTTTGGCGAAATCTACCCTTACTGAAGCCAGCACTTTCTATGCGCAAGGCGGTGTCGCGGCAGTTCTTGATGAAACAGATTCAATTGAACAACACATAGATGACACTATGATTGCAGGTGCGCATTTATGTGAAATGGATGCCGTCAAGCAAACCGTAGAAGGCGGCAAACCTTCGGTAGATTTTCTGCTGAAACAAGGTGTGCAATTTACTTTAGATGAACAAGAACAGTTGCACTTAACCCGTGAAGGCGGTCACTCACAGCGACGTATCATTCACGCTGCCGATGCAACGGGACGCGCAATTTCGACCACTTTGGTACAACGTGCCCAAGAACAGCAAAACATCACCATTTTTGAAAATTATATTGCGATTGACCTAATTACCTCGCAAAAATTAGGTTTAAATGAAAGCAATCGCACTTTAGGCTTATATGCACTAGATGAAAAAACACAAAAAGTGCATAGCTTCCTTGCACCATTTACCGCACTTGCCTGCGGTGGTGCAATGAAAGCCTATCTGTATACATCTAACCCAGACATTGCCACAGGTGATGGTATGGCGATGGCATACCGTGCGGGTTGCCGTGTAGCAAATATGGAATTTAACCAATTCCATCCGACCTGTTTGTATCATCCTCAAGCACGTTCGTTTTTAATTACTGAAGCCATGCGTGGTGAAGGTGCATATTTGCGTTTACCCGATGGTGAGCGTTTTATGCTGCGTTTTGATGAGCGTGCAGAATTGGCGCCACGCGACATTGTAGCACGTGCGATTGACTATGAAATCAAACGCTTAGGTATTCGTCATGTGTGGTTAGACATCACCCATAAACCTGCAGAATTTGTGAAAGAACACTTCCCAACGCTGTATGCACGTTTACTGGAATTGGGCATTGATATCACTACCGATATGATTCCTGTTGTACCTGCTGCCCACTACACTTGTGGCGGAGTAATGGTGGATGAACATAGCCAAACCGATATTGCTGGTTTATATGCGATTGGTGAAACTTCTTATACAGGTTTACATGGTGCTAACCGTATGGCAAGTAACTCTCTTTTAGAATGTTTTGTCTATGGAATGGCTGCCGCCAAACATATTGAAGCCCATTACACTGCAGATTATAGCTCGCCTGAAGTTCCTGCTTGGGATGATTCGCAAGTGACGAATCCTGACGAAGATGTGGTGATTTTACAAAACTGGGATGAGCTACGTGCAACCATGTGGAACTATGTCGGCATTGTACGCACCACCAAGCGTTTAGAGCGTGCCTTGCACCGCATTGAAATGCTGAAACGTGAAATCACCGAGTATTATCAGGACTATCAAGTCAGTAAAAACTTAATTGAACTGCGTAATTTGGTTTTAGTTTCGGAAATGATTGTGCGCTGTGCCATGCAACGTAAGGAATCACGCGGTTTACACTTCACGCTAGATTATCCTGAACTTGCGCCTGAATTGCGTAAAACTGTGCTTATTCCACCAAACTTCCAAGTGGAAACCCCATTGGTGAATGAATAAAGTCGGTTGAATAGCGGTGATTGAAAGTTTGATATTTTCAATCATCGTTATTTTTATTTTGCAGTTATCTATTTCGTTTTACTTCTCTTTTTTGACCATCATTTCTACAAAAGTTTCCTGAACATCCCCTGCACTTTTATAAAAATAATATCTCGTTGATCATTTTTAAGCTGCCAAATATTAGTTTTGCTTAGGCTATTTTTCAATTCAATGGCATGGATGAAAACGATCAATGACAAAATAAGAATAAAAGATCAACCAAATTTACTTAGGCGATTGAACTGTAAACTTTAAGCGAAATGTTGATCTATTATTTTTCATATTGTAGCTTTAAACACTTACACTTGTGGAATCGAATACGTCCCTGTGACATGCGCCACGGCATCATCTACACCTTCGGAATATACCCAAACCTCACCGACCACGAGGTTTTTCCCTACTTTCATTAAGCGACATTCACCACGTAAATTACGCCCTGCTGCGGGCTTGCGTAAAAAGTTGATGTTTAAATTACTGGTCACCGCCAAAGCCACCAAACCCAACTCCCCTAAAATGGCGATATAAAGTGCATAGTCTGCAACAGTCATCATAGTCGGCCCTGATACCGTACCACCTGGGCGTAAATCACGTTCATCGATGTGATAATTCACCAATGCCCCACGTGGGGTGATGGACACAATTTCACATTTTTCCAAACTTTGCGGAAACTCAACTTTTAAAAATTCAATAATTTCGTCTTTGGTCATATTTACTATTCGCTATTATTTAAATAAAAAAATCTTCTAAAGCATTTCCACTATAGAAGATTTTTCCATTCAATCAAATGCATAACCATGACCCATTGGCTTGTTATACCTTTGTTTGTTATGCCTTAGCTTGCAAATAGTGCATCGCCTGTGCAAATACTTGATCGGGGCTTTGTGTTGCATCTAAGCGCTTCACTCGCTCAGGGTGTCGCTCCCACAAAGTTTGATAGCCACCTCTTACCTTCTCAAAGAAAGTTGCTTTCTCTTGTTCAAAACGATCAAGTTCACCACGTGCCCGTGCACGGGTCATACCCAGTTCAATCGGTGCATCCAGCCAGAAAGTTAAGTCAGGCATACGTGCCACAAAGTTATTATTTAAAGTCTGCAACTTGCTTTCACTCAAACCACGTCCTGCACACTGATAAGCAAAACTCGCATCACTAAAACGGTCACACAGTACAGTTTTTCCTGCAGCCAACGCAGGTAAAATCACCCGATCTAAATGCTGTGCACGCGCTGCATACATCAACAATAACTCAGTGTCTGAACACATTTTTTCTTCATGGTTGACCTCGAGCAACAAAGCACGAATTTGCTCTGCCATAGGGGTTCCACCCGGTTCACGGGTTAAAACCACCGACTGACCTTGTGCAGTAAAATAATCATGAATACGGCGAATAAGTGTAGTTTTGCCTACCCCTTCAGTACCTTCAAAACTGATAAACATGCTTATTCCCCTGATTTTTTCGTGCGTAGTACGTTTAAATATTCCTGTACGGCACGGTTATGATCTTGCAAATTGGTGCTAAATTTATGCCCACCGTTACCTGTCGCGACAAAATAAATATTGTCAGATTGGTCTGGATGCATCGCCGCTTCAATGGCTTTTTGACTTGGCAAAGCAATTGGTGTTGGCGTTAAGCCACTCATGGTATAGGTGTTGTATGGCGTTGGAGTGCGTAAATCCTGACGGGTGATATTGCCCTGATAACGGTCACCCATACCATAAATCACGGTTGGGTCAGTCTGTAAACGCATCCCCAGTTTTAAACGACGTACAAACACACCCGAAACCTGCTCTAATTCAGCATCAACATTGGTTTCTTTTTCAATAATAGATGCCATGATTAAAGCTTCATATTTATTTTTATAGGGCAAATCTGCTGCACGATTATTCCAAGCATCATCCAATGATTTCATTTGACGCTGATATAAATCGGTTAATATTTTACGGTCAGTTTCACCTTTGGCAAAGAAATAAGTATTCGGCGCAAATAAACCTTCGGGATGTGTAAAAGGAATATTTAAAGCTTTTAGCATTTGATCATATGGCAAATGCGACACTTCTTTGGTGACCAACTCATCTTTCTTTAACGCATCAATCAATTGTTTAAAAGTCGTGCCTTCGATCACCAAAATACGGTTCATTTGTGCATTTTCAGCATTGGCGATCATTTCCATAACCTGACGCACACTCATGCCCTGACGGACTTCATACACGCCTTTTTTCATGCTGTCGTGAATCATCACTCGTTGATAGAGCTTTAAAACAATTGGAAAATTCACATGATCTTGTTCTGCCAAACGATCAATAAAGCGTGAATAGGTATCACCATCATTAATGGCCAATAATTGTTTTTTGCCTTCAACAGGATAATCTTTGAATAAGCTTGACCATAAGATCATGCCAATGACCAAAAACAGTCCAAGTATAAAAATAAGCGTGCCCTGAATAGCACGCTTAGACCACATAGTTTTGGTTTTCTTTTTAGATTTTGATGGGCGCTTAGACATAAGAATGAATCTGATTCAGTTGAAGTTGCTTAAATAGTTCCACACACGGCTGCACATCTAAAACCTGCTGCCCTAAATGGCTGACAATTTTCATGGGCGTTAAGGCATTACAGAAAAACAGACTTTGAATCTGCGCAATTTCCGAAACATGAACATCACGCTGTTCACAATGCAAATTCTGTTGTTGCATGCGCGATAAAATTTCTGCCCGCATGACACCGTGCACGCCATTATAACCAAGTTGCGGGGTAATCCATGTATTGTTTATACGAATGAAACAATTACTACTCACACCTTCAACCACACTGCCCTGTACATCAGTAACCAAAGCTTCTGTCCAGCCTTTTTGATCGGCTTCTTGTTTGAGCAATACCTGTTCAAGTCTGTTTAGACTTTTCAGCCCAACTAAATTCGGCATGCTCAGCCCTATCGCTTGCGTCAAGACGCCACTTTGAATGATGTCATAATGATATGCTGCATCTAAAGATGCTTGCACTTGTGGATAGAAAAACACCCAAACATCGGCAGGTTGATCAGGCAAACTGTAACCTCGCTGCCCCACACCACGACTTAAAACAATCTTTAAAGTACCGTTTAATTCGCCATGCGCCTGCTTTAAAAGCGTCAATGTTTCAGTGATTAACTCAAGATTGGCATTTAAATAAAGTTGGTGATTGGCATATTGCAAACGCGCCAAATGACGGTCAAATAATTCAATTTGATTTTGGCGAATACGTGCAGTGCTAAAGCATCCATCGCCATAATGAAACGCGCGATCTAACACATGAATCTGCTCGGTAGGCTTGGCATTTTTATAACACTGCATGGAAGAAGTACTCGTTATTTATCTCTAAATATAGAAAACAATGAAGAAATTTATATTTATCATTTACTGATATTCACCGCATTTTAAATTATTTTTTCAGCAAATAGACTACCGATATGCTTGCCTCATTCAACAACAGATTTAATACCTGAGGTCAAACATGAACTTTACAAAACTGAAAATTGGACTACTGGCGGCAGTACTTTCGGCAACAACCTTGAGCGTTTCTGCAAAAGACTTTCTGAATGTTTCCTACGATCCAACCCGTGAATTATACGATAACTTTAACAAAGATTTTGGTGCGTACTGGAAAAAAGCCACCGGGCAAAACATTAACTTTAAACAATCACATGGCGGTTCGGGCAAACAGGCACGTGCGGTGATTGATGGTCTAGGTGCCGATGTCGTGACTTTGGCACTGGCTGCCGATATTGATGAAATTGCCAAACGCGGTCTATTACCCAAAGACTGGCAAAAGAAATTTCCGCACAACTCGACCCCTTATACATCCACAATTGTATTTTTAGTGCGTAAAGGCAATCCGAAAGCGATTCAAGATTGGGGCGATTTGGTCAAACCTGGTGTGGAAATCATTACTCCAAATCCAAAAACATCTGGCGGTGCACGCTGGAACTATTTGGCAGCGTGGGCATGGGCAAAACATCAACCTGCGGGCAATGATGCTAAAGCGCAAGAGTTTGTTCGCCAAATTTATAAACAAACCAAAGTATTGGATTCAGGCGCACGTGGCTCAACCACCACTTTTGCAGAACGTGGCATTGGTGATGTTTTGTTAGCTTGGGAAAATGAAGCCTATTTAGCCGTGCGTGAACAACCAGGCAAATTTGAAATCATCACCCCATCCTTATCCATTTTGGCTGAACCACCTGTGGCAATTGTAGAGAAAAATGTGCAAAAAGATGGTAATCAACACTTAGCCAAAGCTTATTTAAACTATCTCTATTCACCTGCGGGTCAAAATATTGCTGCAAAGCATTATTATCGACCACGTAATGCTAAGGTATTGGGACAATATAAGTCGCAATTTAAACCCTTAAAACTCGTGACCATTGATCAAGAGTTTGGTGGATGGAGCAAAGTTCAGAAACAACACTTTGAAAATGGCGGTATTTTTGATCAGATTGTCAAAGCCAACCAAACCAAATAATGCTGAAAGACAAATCATACTGAAGTGATAGTAAAAAACACTCTCATTGAGAAATGCGGGTGTTTTTATACATACAACCTTATATCTTTTTTATTCATATAAAATTCATTTTTAATTATTTTTTTTGCATAGAAACTCTAGTTATCCTTGTTGCAGATTATTTAAAACATGAATTTTACAGCATTATCTTACTGAGTTTTGAATCCAAGTGATTACATCCATAACTGGAATAGGATGGCTTCAATTCACATTTAAGCGTTATTTAGATCATCATTTTTAGTTTGAAATATGCGAAGGAGCATCGACATGATTCATACCGTAATTGTTCCAGGTGTAGGTGGCAGTGAATATGCGCACTGGCAATCTTGGTTACAACGACAACTCATGTCTTGCTCGCGTGTACAACAGTCAGACTGGAATAGCCCAATTTTACAGAACTGGGTTGCTGAATTTGTCAAAACAGTTGCCCCGATTCAGAACGATATTCAAATTGTGGCGCACAGCTTTGGTTGTCTGACCACAGTGGCAGCCTTAGCACAGCAACCTAAATTGCAGGCGAAAATTAAAAATGTGGTTTTGGTTGCACCTGCTAACCCTGCCCGTTTTGGTGAATCTGGTTTTGCACAACACAGCCAAAGCAATTATTCGGCTTATTTTCAGCAACTTAAATTGGCTGTACCGACACGCTTATTGATCAGTGAAAATGACCCGTGGCTAAGTTTTGCAGATGCACAGGCACTTGCCCAAGCATGGCAATTAACACCGATTAATTTAGGACAAATGGGTCATATTAATGTTGCATCAGGCTTTGGGGCATTTCCTGAAATTTATGATTATTTGATTGCAGAAAATATGCAATCACATATCAGTATTTCTGATAACAACAAGTATTTATTCAAATTTGCAATTTAATCTTCGCAAATTATGCTTGTGCCGAATTTATCTTTTACTTTTATCTGTTTGTTTTCAAACACTCATTCTCTCTTTTGAGGAGTCATCATGTCGCAGCGATCCAAAGTGCTGCCAGGATTTGGTCTTTCTCTAGGCTTTACCCTAGCGTATTTATCCTTAATTGTTCTTATTCCCTTATCGGCTGTATTTATTAAATCGCTGGGTATCGGTTGGGATGGTTTATGGGAAATTTTAAGTTCAGAACGTATCCAAAAATCTTTGCAACTCAGTTTTAGCGCTGCGCTCATTGCAGCCTTTATTAATGTCGTCTTCGGCTTATTATTGGCATGGTGTTTGGTCAGATACAGCTTTCCGGGCAAACGTATTATAGATTCTTTGGTCGATTTACCTTTTGCATTGCCTACTGCAGTTGCGGGTATTGCCCTGACTTCTTTATACGCACCGACTGGCTGGATTGGACAATATTTAGAACCATTAGGCATTAAAGTCGCGTATACCCCTATCGGGATTACCCTTGCCCTGATTTTTATTGGTATTCCATTTGTTGTGCGTACCGTGCAACCCGTACTCAGTGACTTAGAAACCGAGTTGGAAGAAGCAGCATCTGCGCTAGGGGCTAACCGCTTTCAAATTGTCACCAAAGTGATTTTCCCTATTTTATTGCCTGCACTGATTACAGGTTTTGCCCTCGCATTTGCGCGTGGCGTAGGTGAATATGGCTCGGTGATATTCATTGCAGGTAACCAACCATTTAAAACTGAAATTGCACCCTTAATGATTATTTCTCGTTTAGAAGAATATGACTACGCAGGTGCAACCACAATTGCTGTGGTGATGTTGCTGATTTCTTTTGTCATGCTGTTCTTAATTAACTTATTACAAGCATGGGCAAGTCGTCGCACAGGGAGAACTGCACGATGAGTTTAAATACCAACAGCAATGCTTTGGCTGAAAAACTACAATCACGCGATGCAACACGTGAACCGACTTGGGTACGCTATACCCTGATTGCAATTGCCTTCATTTTCTTCTTAAGCTGTCTGATTTTGCCGCTGATTTTGGTTTTTGTAGAAGCCTTTAAACAAGGCATTGGTGTCTATGCACAAGCATTGGTGCATCCTGACACTTTATCGGCAGTGAAATTAACCTTACTCACTGCAGCCATTGCCGTACCTTTAAACGTGGTATTTGGTATTGCCGCAGCGTGGTCAGTGGCGAAATTCAATTTCCGTGGTAAGTCGATTCTCACCACCTTAATTGATATGCCTTTTTCAGTTTCTCCTGTCATTGCAGGTTTAATGCTAGTCCTGATTTTTGGTACACAAGGTTGGATGGGCGGCTGGTTGATGGAACACGACATCAAAGTTTTATATGCCGTACCTGCAATTGTGATTGCCACCATCTTCATTACTGTACCTTTTGTGGCGCGTGAATTGATTCCTTTAATGGAAGCGCAAGGCACAGAGGAAGAAGAAGCTGCGATTGTATTAGGTGCATCGGGTTGGCAGACCTTCTGGAAAGTCACTTTGCCAAATATAAAATGGGGTTTAATTTACGGCGTGATTCTGTGTAATGCCCGCGCAATGGGTGAGTTTGGCGCGGTATCTGTGGTATCGGGGCATATTCGCGGAGAAACCAACACCCTACCGCTGCACGTCGAAATTCTCTATAACGAATATACCTTTAGTGCTGCGTTTGCGGTGTCCTCTCTCTTGGCACTTCTCGCGATTGTGACCCTGATTTTAAAAACTTGGGTTGAAATTCGCCAAGAAAAGCAAAACCAACGCAATGAAGATTCAACTGTTTCTTAAGGAATGACCGCATGAGTATTCAAGTTAAAAATATTGAAAAAAATTTTGGTGCATTCCATGCACTTAAAGACATCTCCCTCGATTTTCCAGATGGTCAATTGGTAGCACTGCTTGGGCCTTCAGGCTGTGGTAAAACCACCTTGTTGCGTATTATTGCGGGGCTAGAATCGGCAGATCGTGGGCAAGTGATTTTAGAAGGTCAGGACGCAACCAAAGTGCATGTACGCGAACGTCAAGTCGGTTTCGTTTTCCAGCACTATGCCCTATTCCGCCACATGACCGTATTTGACAATATCGCGTTTGGTTTACGGGTACGTCCACGTGCAACCCGACCTTCAGAAGCTGAGATTAAAAAACGTGTTATGCGTTTGCTCGACTTGGTACAGTTAAGCTTTTTAGCAGACCGTTATCCTGCGCAGTTATCGGGTGGACAACGTCAACGTATTGCTTTGGCACGTGCCTTAGCGGTAGAACCACGCGTATTGTTATTGGATGAACCTTTTGGTGCGCTTGATGCCAAAGTGCGTAAAGAATTACGTCGTTGGTTAAGAACTTTGCATGATGAATTACACATCACTTCAATTTTCGTGACCCACGATCAGGAAGAAGCACTCGAAGTTGCCGATCAAATTATTGTCATGAACAAAGGTAATGTCGAACAAATTGGTTCACCGCGTGAAGTGTATGAACAGCCTGCAACTCCGTTTGTATTTGACTTCTTAGGTCAAGCCAACCGTTTTGAAGGACAACATCATCAAGGGATTGTGCAAATTGGTGAAGATCGCGTACAACTTCTCAATCAACCGAATGCGCCTCAAGGCAAAGTGATTGCATTTGCACGTCCAGATGAGTTGCATATTCATGCCCAACCACAGGAAAATACCATTCAAGCGACCTTCTTACGTGAGGTTTGGATTGCTGGTAAAGTAGTTGCAGAATTGCAAGATCGTCAAGGGAATTTGATTGAAATTGCACTCACCGCAGATGAAGCGAAACTGCACCAATTCCGCCCAAATCAAACGGTTTGGTTAAGTGTAATCACTTTACATTTATTTGAAAATCAAGTCGCATAAGGACATCAAGATGGAGCCTAACCCGCTCCATCCTTTTTAGGGTTGCACCACTATGAATTTCCAACAACTTAGAATTATTAGAGAAACCGTTCGGCAAAACTTTAATTTAACCGAAGCGTCTGCAGCACTATACACCTCTCAATCGGGCGTGAGTAAGCACATTAAAGACCTTGAAGATGAGCTTGGTGTGCAGCTTTTTGTGCGCAAAGGCAAACGTCTACTAGGTTTAACCGAGCCAGGACAAGCTTTGCTGAGTATTGTCGAACGCATGTTGGTTGATGCAGATAACATTAAACGCCTTGCCGATGACTTTAATAAAGTCGATGAAGGCACGCTCACCATTGCGACTACACATACCCAAGCGCGTTATGTGCTGCCGCCTATTGTGAATTTGTTTAAAAAAGAATTCCCTAAAGTACATTTGATTTTGCAACAAGCCAGCCCTGTAGAAATTGCCGAAATGCTGCTGCAAGGTGAAGCCGATATTGGTATTGCAACTGAATCTCTAACCACTGAAGAGAACTTAGCAAGTGTGCCTTATTATGACTGGTGTCACAGCATTATTACCCCACAAGATCATCCTTTAGCCAGTAAAACTGAGATCAGCCTGACCGATTTGGCAGAATATCCAATCATCACTTATCACGGCGGCTTTACGGGACGTTCTAAAATTGACAAAGCATTTACCGATGCAGGAATTGATGTCAATATCGTCATGTCTGCACTTGATGCAGATGTCATTAAAACCTATGTTGAATTGGGCATGGGCGTAGGTGTGGTGAACAATGTGGCATACGATGCAGAACGTGATTACCGCCTAAAACAAATCCAGACTGATATTTTTGGGGTAAACACCACGTGGATTGCGGTTCGCAAAGGACACTTACTACGTGGTTACGGCTATGAGTTTATTTCTTTATGTGCACCGAATGCCGATATTAAAGCTTTAAAACGTATCGCCTATCCTGAAGAATAAAACAATAATGCATAAGAGAGCCTAGGCTCTCTTTTAGTTCTCTGGCAAAATTCTTGCTGATCTAAATGCCTAGAAATAATCAAAATAATGATTTTAATTTATCAGAAACATGAATAAAATATAATCAACAATAAAAAACGTAATTTGATTTTAAACACAATTCTATAATTTAGACCAAGGACGTAACATGAAATTTCACATTTTTGTTGGATTGCTGTGTGTCCTGCCGCTAGGTTATGCCTCTGCTGCCGCTTTAGAACGTAGCGGTCAATCGGTACATGCATTATTTGAAAAAGGAAATTATGCGGAAGTCGCTTTGCTACACGTGGATACCAATATTTCAGGTCAGGTACAGCATCAACAAAATATTGCCGAATTAGGCGTTCAAGATTTTTCAACAGGCAATTTAGTCAATAATCAACACTTCATCCAAGCTGCATTAAAATTACAACCACATCCACAAATTTCTGTGGCGTTATTATTTGACCAACCTTATTTTGTTGATGTGGATTATCACTATAGTCCTATTCTTTCAGGCGAACCTTTACCTATAGAAAATGCAGATATTAAGTTTGACTCAAGAAATATTACAGCGCTTATTGGCTATCAACCCACACAACATTGGAACCTCTTTACAGGTCTGAGTTACCAGTCATTTTCAGGTGATCTGAAAATTGGTACACAAGTTGACTATACCTTTTTTGATTATCACGTACATTTTCCAAAAGACCATGCGTGGGGTTGGTTGGCAGGTGTAAGCTACCAAATTCCTGAATATGCATTTAATACAGCAATTACCTATCGCTCTAAAATCAAGCACAGTACCAATGCAAGCGAAAGTATTTGGGGATTTCCTTTAGAGATTGCACCACAACAAGCAACTGAAATTCAGACACCTGAATCGGTGAATTTAGATTTTCACACAGGTTTACCTGCACAAAATTTTCTGTATGGATCATTGCGATGGGTCAATTGGCAATATTTTAAAATTCAACCCACTCAATTTGCAGCAATTCTGCAATCTGAAGGACTAGGTAATCAGTTCAACCTGATTGATTATCAAAAGAATCAATGGTCTACGCGTTTGGGTTTTGCCCATCAATGGTCACCCAAGTGGATCACTGCGGTGGAAGGATTATGGGATTCTGGTGCAGGTAATCCTGCCTCAAGTTTAAACCCTGTAGATGGTTATGTTGGTGTTGGTACGGGCGCAGTTTATCACTTTAACCCCAAAACGTTTATGATTGCAGGTCTGCATTATTTGCACTTTACCAAGCCAGACACGGTACAACCACAGTCATTGATCACTCAAATTTCAAGTTTTTCTTCACTCGAACAACGTGAGGCTTGGGTTTATCACTTGAAATTAGCACATCGCTTTTAAGACACAAAAACGAGCCGAAGCTCGTTTTTTAAGGTTTAGCTAAAACTAATGGATATTACCAGTGGTAACTTACACCTAGTTTCGCTACTGGCATCCATTCGTATTTGTCATCATTGGCAATTTTTCGCTCTTCAGCACGTAAGGCATCTTGGAAGTCTTGACCGCCAGTCAAAGCATCACCACTACCTGTTAAAGATACTTTTGGATTACCTGTATAATATGCACCAACCTCACCAAACACGCCCCAGTTATTGTTAATCTTTGGAGCAAAACCTAAACCTAAGTAAGGTGCGATGTCATTTTTATATTCCATATGACCTTTAATATCGACACCATTGCCATTTTGATCAGCGATAAAGTTAGTATTATTTACTTTAAAGGCCTCACCTGGTTGAACACGACGCTCAAGACCATAATCATTGTCTAAATAAGCTACACCCGCAGCTACATAAACACCTTGTGCCCAACGGTTAGCACTTGCACCCCATGGACGAAGTTCAGCATTTAAATAAACGTTGTTGTTATCCATATCTAGGTCATATTCAGAACCATCAATTTTGACATCATCCGACCAAGAAATATCACCACCGTTATAACCCAGTGCTAAACCCACATACGGGTTTGCAGTCCAAAGCAATGCACCACCATAACCAGTTGTACCTACTTCAGCACGTACACCTGTTGGAATTAATTGGTTACGATCAAACGCATAGCCATCTTTTACCACAGCTGTATCTGCCATTGCAGAACCTGCAACTGCTGCCAATACCGAAGCGGCTAAAATTGTATGTAAAGTTTTCATTGTGTTTCTCCTCAAACTAAAACTTTTTGAATTTTCATTCGTGTTTGTCATGAGAAAACTATAGAGCATGTTGCGGTCAGCTTTTATGCAAAATTTACCCCGTTTTTGTTATTTTTTGATACAAATTTATTCTTATTGTTTATTGCAAAAGCATTTATTTTCAAAACTTCAACAATTTAGCGCGCAACTTAACTTGTTTATCTTACTAAGGATAAATTCCAATCTGTTCCAATTTTTATCTATTCCTCACTCAATATAGTGTAAAATCTTTGGAAAATTTTTTTCTGGTAAGAACATCGATGTCTCAGCTTTCAACAATCATTGAACAAGCATTTGAAGACCGCGCTAATTTCAGCGCTGCAGATTGTCCCGCTGAAATTCGTCAGGCAGTTGAACAAGCAATTGCAGGTTTAGATAACGGCACATTACGCGTTGCTGAAAAAATTAATGGTGAGTGGATCGTTCACCAATGGTTAAAAAAGGCAGTTTTGTTATCTTTTAAACTCAATGATAACAAGCCAATTGAATCTTGCGATTTGCGTTTCTACGACAAAGTAGACACGAAATTTACAGGTTGGACTGACGAGCAATTCAAACAAGCAGGTGTGCGTGTTGTACCGCCAGCAGTTGCACGTAAAGGTTCATTCCAAGCCAAAAATGTGGTGTTAATGCCATCTTATGTCAATATTGGCGCTTATGTAGATGAAGGCACCATGGTTGATACATGGGCAACTGTAGGTTCATGTGCACAAATTGGTAAAAACGTGCATTTATCGGGTGGTGTAGGTATTGGTGGTGTACTTGAGCCACTTCAAGCAAACCCAACTATTATTGAAGACAACTGCTTCATTGGCGCACGTTCTGAAATTGTTGAAGGCGTGATTGTGGAAGAAGGTTCTGTCATTTCTATGGGCGTTTATATTGGTCAATCGACCAAAATTTATGACCGTGAAACTGGCGAAATCCATTATGGTCGTGTACCTGCAGGTTCGGTGGTAGTTTCTGGCAACCTGCCTTCTAAATGTGGCACTTATAGCTTGTATGCTGCTATCATTGTGAAGAAAGTAGATGCGAAAACCCGTGCAAAAACCAGTTTGAACGACTTATTACGCGAAGACTAAACTTTTTTTAGTTTTCTCCATCTCTACGGCCAGCAATGACCGTAGGGATTTTTGTTTTTTTACATACTGTGATGAATTTTATGAATACCCTCCGATCTTCCGCTATTCCTGTTTCTGATCCGTCTGCGGGTTTACGCATCACGGAGATTTTCTATTCATTGCAGGGCGAAGCCAATACATCGGGCTTGCCAACCGTGTTTATTCGTTTAACGGGTTGTCCATTGCGTTGCCATTACTGTGATACCACTTATTCTTTTGAAGGTGGCGAACGTCAATCTTTAGATGACATCATCCAAACCACGCTAGAATTTAAAACACCGTATGTATGTGTGACGGGCGGTGAACCTCTGGCTCAACCGAATGCACTGCCACTCATGCAACGCTTGGCAGATTTAGGTTGTGAAGTGTCTTTGGAAACCAGTGGAGCTTTAGATATTTCTAAAGTGGATAACCGTGTGTCGAAGGTGCTGGATTTAAAAACCCCTGCATCGGGTGAAATGTCACGCAACTTATTATCAAATTTAGATTTTTTAAACCCACATGATCAAATCAAATTTGTGATTTGCAATCATGACGATTATCTTTGGGCGAAGCAGCAAGTTGAGCAATATCAGTTGCATAAAAAAGTCGATACAGTGTGGTTCTCCCCTGCATTTGCTGTCGAAAAAGGTGCAGTCGCCTTGCCACAACTTGCACGTGATTTGGCACAGTGGATTTTAGCCGACCATCTCCCTGTTCGTTTCCAATTGCAATTACATAAATTGCTTTGGAATGATGAAACAGGTCGTTAATCTCCTCACGAATCCCCATTCGTATTGACGTCAATCTTCACACTTTTGCTCAAGTTCTATCGCTATATTTTAAAATTTGGAGTTCAATTATGCGCCCTCGTGCCATTGTATTGTTATCTGGTGGATTAGACTCAACCACGTGTTTGGCATGGGCACAAGCGCGTTATGAATGTATTGCACTTAGTTTTATGTATGGTCAACGCTCGACTACAGAGCTAGATGCTGCACGTGCCTTGACTAAAAATGCAGGCATTGAGCATCGTGTGATTAATATTGATTTAGGCAACTTGGGCGGTTCTGCCCTGACCGATCACAGCATTGAAGTACCTGATCATGAGCAAGAAGGTATTCCTGTGACTTATGTGCCTGCGCGTAATACCATCTTCCTGTCTTATGCTTTGGCAGCTGCCGAAGTTTTTGATGCAGAAGCAATTGTGATTGGTATTAATGCGGTAGATTATTCGGGCTATCCTGACTGTCGTCCTGAATTTATTGATGCTTTTGCCAATATGGCACGCTTGGCAACCAAAGTTGGCGTAGAAGGCAAACCGTTAAAATTTGAGACACCTTTGTTACATTTATCCAAAGCAAATATTATTCGCTTAGGTATTGAACATGGCGTAGACTATAGTCAAACGGTTTCTTGCTACCAAGCAGATGACCAAGGACGTGCTTGTGGTAAATGTGACAGCTGTCGCTTACGCAAACAAGGTTTTGCCGATGCCGGTGTTGCAGACCCAACGCGTTATATACCGTCATAACAAGGTAAAGTGTATGAAAAATTTAAAATCAAACATTATAGTTTCTGCGATTATGTCTGTTGCTGCATTATTCGCAACAACGACACACGCAAATAATGACAAGTTGCAACAAGCATATAAAAGCACCAATGTAAAAGCAGCTTTAATTAATGTTTGTAAAGAAGAAACTGCAAAAGGCAAAAAACTGACTACAGCTGAAGTAAGCAAATATTGTACTTGTGCAGTAGAAGCAGATGGTAAATTAACCAACGCTCAAAAATGGGAAATTCAAAGCGCAATTAACCAGAAAAAGAGCCCTGCGACTTTAGCTTTTGTACAAAAGCAAAATAAAGATTTGCAAACTTGTTTTGGTCCTCAGCTTACAGGTAAATTAAAAACCTTAACTGAAGAAGCAATGAAAGCGGCTGAGAAAAAATAATTTTTCTTAACAATTTCAACTAGCCACTTTATGTGGCTAGTTTTTTATGTGCATGATTTTGGAGAAAAATATGAGCACGACAATTCAATTACCAAATCAAGCTTTTCCTGCAACCACAGGCGAAGTCAATTTAACCGAACTTGGTACAGATTGGTTAGTGGTGTATTTTTACCCGAAAGATTCTACCCCAGGCTGCACCACACAAGCTGTCGATTTTACTGCGCTAAAGCCACAATTTGATGCGCTTAATACCACCATCATTGGCATTTCGCGCGACTCAGTCAAAGCCCATCAAAACTTTACCGAAAAACAATCTTTAGGCATCAACTTGATTAGCGATAAAGAAGAAGTATTGTGTCAGTTGTTTGATGTGATTAAAGAAAAAAATATGTATGGCAAAAAAGTTATGGGCATTGAACGCTCTACTTTTATTTTCCATCAAGGTCAATTACTGAAAGAATATCGTAAAGTCAAAGCTGCAGGACATGCCGAGCAAGTGCTTGCGGATTTAACCGCTTTACAGGCTTAATTTTCAGCCTCTAAAAAAACACAATGTTCTGGATGATTGAAAGCTTTTTCAATCATCCTTTTTCATTTAAAAACTGGATGATTCCGTCAAATTACTGCTGTCCTGCTGCTGGTATTTGTCTTGTAATTGACGATAAATTTCCGTGTTTTGAAATGCGGTTAAGAAATCAATTGTGCCTTGCGGGAAAAAATTAGGCTGTATTTCCCCACGATAATAAGCCTCACGTGCAGGCGTAGCAGACATGGCATCTTGCAAGCTGTCTAATTCTACCATCTCCCATTCAGGGAAAAACTTTAAATAATAAGACGAGTCATCTTTAAAATGCCCAATTAAACCAACACGATCTTGCGGTTGAATCAATTCACCGACTAAAGATTTGACTAGTTTTTGCCATTTTTCATCATTGTAGACATCTACGACATGCACAAACTTAATCCGTTCTTGCATCTCAGGTGAAAAGTTAGACAAAATCATCTGCTCACGTTCTTTGGCTAAAAACGGATTTTTTAAATTGCGCTCATTTTGTGCAGAACCTAATGCCAAAATCACATAATGACTACGTGCTAACGCAATTTGAATGGTTTGCAAATGCGCCAAATGAAATGGCTGAAAGCGGCCAATGAAAACCAAATAATCAAACGTATATTGCATAATAAATACGCCAATCCTAATTTTGATAACAACATGATGCTATCTGATACGCGGAAATGTCATCCACAACCTGCGTGGTATCAACTCATTATTGTTTTTGCAAGATAATAAATCAAAAACAATAATTGGGCAGGTTTCGTGGATGACAAATGGTTTTGCCTACTTTTGCCAAAACAAAAGTAGGTCGAACCGAAGGTTAATCCTAAAATAGAATTAATAGACGTTAAGATTCCGCCTTGCTTATTCATTTTTTAAATGAACAACCCCAAATTCTAAATATATTTCACATTGAATTAGGAACGCAAATCTCATCATTCACTAACTTTTTATGAACTCATGAGTTGTGCCAGCGCTGCGAATTTGCGACATAATGAGCCATAAATTCAAACCAATCAAAGCAAGGATAGTACGATGACACTGAGCTGTATTCAACAACCTCACCCACATTTGAATGCGAATTTAGACAATGGCGTACTGACTTTAGCCATCAACCGACCAGAAGCAAAAAACGCGCTGTATGGTGAATTGTATTTGTGGATTGCACAAGCCTTAGATGAAGCAGATCAGTCCAACGCAGTACGTTGTGTAATTTTACGTGGCACAGATGCAGATTTTAGTGCTGGCAATGACATGCAAGACTTTATGAAGTCTGCTGCACTTAAAGGACAACTACCTGCTGCCGAAGGCCCTCCATTCATCTTATTAAAATCTGCAGCTAAGTTTTCTAAACCGCTGATTGCAGCTGTACGTGGGGTGGCAATTGGCATTGGTGTCACAATTCTATTACATGCAGATTTGGTATATAGCGACAATACTGCCCTATTCCAAATTCCATTTGTGAGCTTGGGCTTATCGCCTGAAGGTGCATCAAGCAAACTTCTAGTAGAACAAGCAGGCTATCACAAAGCGGCTGAACTGTTGCTAACTGCACAAAAATTCAATAGCGAAACGGCATTATCGGCAAATTTAGTTAATAGCATTGAAACCGATGTCTATGCAACGGCGCAACAAAAAGCAGCACAATTGGCAGCTTTACCATTGGCATCACTTAAACAATCTAAAGCCCTCATGAAACATAATGTCAATGAAATTGTGGCGTGGATTGACCATGAAGCAGAGATTTTTATGCAACGTGTCGGCTCAGCAGAAATGATGGAAGCGGTGCAGGCCTTTATGCAAAAACGTAAACCTGATTTCAGCCAATTTAATTAAACGTTGTTTAACTGAAATGCGATTAAACTCATTTCAAGTAAACTAGACGTTTTAAACCACATTCATCTTGGCTGAATGTGGTTTTTTCTTTATTCGCCCCCATATTCTGCAATGAGCTGTCAATCATTAAAAAATTGAGGAAAATTGTAATGTCTAATCCAAATCCAGCCGATGTTAAAGCTGAAAAAAAAGAACGTTATTTTGAACCTGCACCACAAGATATTGATGTAGAAAACTTTAAAAAAGTCATTCAAAGCCGTCGTTCGGTGCGTAAATTTACCGACAAAACCATTCCTGCGGAAGTATTGGATGATTGTTTAGATATGGCTTTATTGGCACCAAACTCATCTAATTTACAACCATGGACTTTTGTCGTGGTGCAAAATCCTGCCAAGAAAAAACAACTGGTTAAAGCCTGCTTAGGACAACTCGCTGCTCGTACTGCAGCAGAGCTAATCGTGTGTATTGCACGTACAGACCGTGTTGATGAAATGGCAAAAAAGAATATCAGCGAGTTCCCTTTTCCTGAAGCACCTGCTTCAGTCAAAAAATATTACAAGTTTATTCCTTATAACTACATGACTGGCTACTTAAACGCATTAGGTAACTTTAAGAAAGTCGCTTTCAAAATTGCACGTAGTTTAGATAAACAATTACCTGTGACTGCATTTAACCCTGCAGATGCCAAACTTTGGGCAAGTAAAACTACAGCACTCGCCTGTGAAAATATGGTCTTGGCCCTTCGCGCACACGGTTTTGATAGCTGCATGATGGAAGGTTTTGATGAGCCGATGGTACGCAAACTCTTAAAACTGAATGATCAACAATTTCCAGTGATGGTGATTGCTGCAGGTGAACGTGCCGAAGATGGTGTCTTTTTCCCGCAATACCGTTTTGACCGTGACCTGTTTATTCAGAAAGTCTAGGGGCTGTTAACATTTCATAAATGGCTTGCACTGTAGGCTAAAACTGAGCAGATTAGGCATGAAACGCAAGGAATAGCGAGACTATTGCCAAGTTTCATAACGTAATCTGAGAAAGTTTTAGCCACATGAGCAAGAACAAAGCGCTGCTTTGTTTGCTGCGCAAGGGGACGAGCATATTTTTTGCTGCTATTGCGTTATGAGTCAGTCATTTAGAATAACTAAATTTCCTGCCCCATGCCTTATAGCAGCTAAAAAAACCTTGCGAGATATATCTCTCACGTCGCAAACATAGATGAAGTGTCAACAGACCCTAATATTTCAACTGTACTTTTAAAACCTAGCCACATTTCGACTCGTGACAAGGCGACAAGGATGTCGCCCGTTAGACTGTGGTACAGGACGTACCATCAGTCTAACAGAGGGCTTTTGTTACTTTTCGCCCGTGAAAAGTAAAATCTATCTACGCAACTTATATTTGCCCCAATCCATATATGAGTGATCGTACAATTCTATTTTTCTTTAAAAATTGGTATTTAAGTCTTTAAAAATTAATATCTAAAAGTTGCATAAACTCAAAGGCAGGCTCTTCGTAAGGATGACTTGCCTTGAGCGCTTTTGCGACTGCCTGAGCATTTTGCTCAGGTACAATAGTTTCCACGCGCCACTCGGCAACGTGTTCCAAAGCATCTAACTCGCCAACAAACGGATTTGCTCCTTTGACAGGCTTAAATTGCCCTGTGCCTAAAACCTGCCATGCACAATGTTCATAATTGCCAATTCCACCTGCACCCGCTGCAAAAACCGCCAGTTTAGTTTCTTCAAGATGAGATTCAGGCACATAGTAAATCAGTTTGAGCATATTTAAACTTCGCTATCCATTTCACAATTAATTAGAAATTAGCATAAAAATTTGAGCATTGTTGCTATTTTGGCAACCTATACGCATCATCCAATCCTCGATTTATATAGCCCCCAAAAAAAATTTAAAGTACGCTTCGCCACAAACTTATCCCCCATTTTGTATGAATTTAGATTTAAAAAGACAAGCCATGTCGCACGCCCCTAGAGCTTTTGTCATTTTTTTGGCATGATGCAAAACAAGCACATAGTGAATAATGATAAATGACTCAAATGCGTTGGTTAGAACTGCTTTCCACAGTTCGAATTGGTAGTAAAAAACAAAGTACAGAACAGGCGCGCAGCCCTTTTCATAAAGATTATGACCGTATTATTTTTTCGCAAAGTTTTAGACAGTTAAACCGTAAAACCCAAGTCCATCCATTGACTCAACACGATGGTATTCACACTCGCCTAACCCATTCTTTAGAAGTGTCTTGTATTGGACGTTCATTAGGGATGTTGGCTGCAGAAAAAATTAAAGACCACTTGCCTATGTGGATTTCCCCTGCCGATGTCGGTGCGATTATTCAAGCCGCATGCTTGGCACATGATATTGGCAATCCACCTTTCGGACATGCAGGCGAATACGCCATTCGTGAATGGTTTGATGATGCTTCACACGGCAATTTCCTCGCCAAACTTAGTGATGAAGAAGAAGCCGACGTACGTCAATTTGAAGGCAATGCGCAAGGTTTACGTCTACTCACCAAAATTGACTATCATCCAAATGATGGCGGCATGCGTTTAACCTATGCCACTTTAGGCGCTTATTTAAAATATCCGTGGCTCTCCAAAACCATTGCCGAACAAGGCAACCGCCCTGCCAATCAACGTGATAAATTTGGTTGTTACCAAGCTGAAAAAGAAATTCTCAAACAAATTGCAGAACAGCTTGGCCTGATTCAATTGGGCGATTATCACTATTGTCGTCATCCACTGACGTATTTATTGGAAGCGGCGGATGATATTTGCTATGCCTTAATTGATTTGGAAGATGGCATTATTTTAAACATGCTCAGCTATGAAGAAGTTGAACCGATCTTTTTAAACTTGATTGGTGACTACGGTATTCCAGCAGAACTGGCGATGGCACGTACCACATGGCAACAAAAAATTGCCGCTTTGCGTGGTCGGGTCATGAAGCGTTTGGTCGATGAAGTCACTACAGCATTTGCCAAACACCATTTGGAAATTCTGATGGGACAGCTCAAAGGCAGTCTTTTACAATATTGCTCGGCAGATATTGAAATTGGTATTAATTGCGCCAAAGACTTAGCCCGTGAGAAAATTTTCGAGCATCCACAAAAGGCAGGGCTGGAAATTATTGCGCATCAAAGTTTACAAAACATTTTGGATGCGTTTATTCCACTCACCACGCCACATAAAACCCTAAGTTTTAAAGAGCAGCGTTTAATGTCAATCTTGCAACGCTCAGGGGCAGATTTTGCGCATAATCACTATGACAATATTATGCAAGTCTTGGATATTATCTCTAAGTTTTCAGATCACCAAGCCTATAACTTATCGCAAGAATTACAAGGCAATAAGGTCGGCTTGCTGTAATGAATAATTTGCATATCAATACTTGTATATAAATAGTAGTAGGATTTAAGCGCAGATTTTGCCTTTTGTGAAAATGCGCTCTACTATGCGAACAGCAACTTATTTTAAATTAATCAGTGAATCACAAATATGATCGGATGTCTTATTGGCGAAGTATTGGCTTTAGAAGCACCAACCGTGTTACTGAATGTGAATGGTGTGGGCTATGAAATTGACACGCCACTCACCACATTTTGCCAATTACAAAAAGGGCAGAAAATTACCCTATGGACGCATTTAGCCGTGCGTGAAGATGCTCAATTGTTATATGGTTTTTTAGAAGCCCAAGAAAAAACCATTTTCCGAACCTTACTAAAAGTCAATGGTGTCGGCCCAAAAATGGCGCTAGGTATTTTATCAACCTTAAGCGTCGAGTTACTGATTCACACCGTAGAACATGAAGATATTAACACCCTGATTAAAGTGCCAGGTGTGGGCAAAAAAACCGCTGAACGCCTGATGATTGAATTGCGTGATCGCTTTAAAGCCATGTCCAACGAAGTCAGCAGCAGCAATTCCACTGCGACTCAAATCCAGTTTACAAGCAATTCTGCTGTTGCCGAAGCCGAAGCCGCTTTACAGTCTTTAGGTTATAAACCTGCCGAAGCACAAAAACTGATTAATGCAGTCAAGGCCGATTTTACCGAAGCCAGTGATATTATCCGTGCAGCATTAAAGTCGATGAATAAATAAAAGATGCCAACAAACCTAGCGTAAGTTCATCTTTCCAATATTGGATACATGACTGGCGACATGGATGTCGCCCGTTGAGTTGGGGTATAGGGATATACCCTCAACTCAATATAAGATTTTTGTTACTTTTGATCTTTCAAAAGTAAAATCATGCCTTCGCAAAGGCATTTAAACGCAACTCATACTTTGAGGCTGTGCATGCAGCATCAAAATGCCCAGCTCAAGAGATTAGTTAACACGATATGCAAGACCGTCTAATCAGTGGTTCTGAAAAACCCGAAGATCAAATTGATCGCGCCATTCGCCCCACTTCACTCGATGACTATATTGGGCAACCTGTAGTGCGTGAACAAATGGAAATTTTCATTGGTGCAGCCCGTGGACGCGCAGAAGCATTGGACCACACCCTGATTTTTGGACCACCAGGTTTAGGCAAAACCACACTCGCCAATATTATTGCCCGTGAAATGGGCGGCAACCTTAAATCTACTTCAGGGCCTGTCTTAGAACGCGCAGGCGATTTAGCCGCCATGCTGACCAATCTTGAAGAAGGTGATGTGTTATTTATTGATGAAATCCATCGTCTTTCACCTGTGATTGAAGAGATTTTGTATCCAGCGATGGAAGATTATCAACTGGACATCATGATTGGTGAAGGGCCTGCAGCACGCTCCATTAAACTGGACTTGCCACCATTTACCCTTGTCGCCGCTACCACACGTGCAGGCTTACTCACCTCACCGTTACGTGACCGTTTTGGTATTGTGCAGCGTTTGGAATTTTATTCGGTTGAAGATTTGACCCATATTGTCAAACGCTCGGCGAGTTTAATGGATGTGCCAATGACCGATGCAGGAGCTAATGAAGTCGCTCGTCGTTCGCGCGGTACACCACGTATTGCCAACCGATTATTGCGTCGCGTTCGTGACTATGCGCAGGTCAAAGGCACAGGTGAAGTCACGCAAGAGATGGCACAACGTGCGCTAGATATGCTGAATGTCGATAAAGATGGTTTAGATACCTTAGACCGTCGTTATTTATCAATGTTATTAGAGCGTTTTGATGGTGGGCCTACAGGTGTGGAAGCTTTGGCCGCTGCTATGGCTGAAGACTCTGGCACTTTGGAAGATGTAATTGAACCATACCTAATTCAACAAGGTTATGTAATGCGAACCGCTCGCGGGCGTATTGCCACCAATATGGCGTATTTACAATTTGGGATGACACCGCCAGAGCCAAAAGAAAAATAGCTCAAAGGAAAAAATAGCTTGAAGGGAGCTATCTCCCTTTAAGCTATTAAATATTTAGGTCAATTGGGTCTGTAGATAGACCCTAATTTTCAATAATACGCACATCTTCAACAAGCATTAATTCACACGCGCCCGCCCCTGTATCATGACGGCTTAAAGAACTGCGCCACTGCCACCCATCTGCGGCAGTAACTTCAACCAATTTACCTTTCAAATAAATCAAATCATCTTCATCAATCTGTTTTAACTGTGTCGCAATCGCGGGTGTGGCAGGAATTAAATGCGTATTAGCGCTCAAACTTGCAATCTCTTGCACAGGAATCGGTGGTGCTTGTTCATAACGCCAATGATACCAACGGTTGCTTTGACGAATAGACAACTGTTTATACACTTCAGGCTTGGCCATTTCGCCCCATCCCAAAGCAAAATCGACAGGGCTAAGTTCGGCTTCACGTCCAAAATTATAATTTTCACGTGACAATACCCGAAACTCACCTTCATAGGTTTCCAAAGCTTGAATGGTATAGTCTTTAAATTGATGCACTTGCTGCGATGACTGATAGGTTGTGCTATCCGCAATTCCTCCATCTGGCTGGAACAGCGTCATCCACAACAAATACAATATGGCAATTACCACAAAAAATTTAACTAAACGGCTCATGTGCTGCTCATTGGGGTGGATCATCTGCATGTATCAGGCAGGCAGCTAATTTTAACTTAAAAGCATGTTTGAAATCTTGTGCCATTGGACGAAGCGTTGAGAATGATAAACTGCCATGCTATACACAGCTTGACTTATAGCCCCGATTCACGTCAATTTCACAGACACGGCGTAAGCTATAAGTATTGCTTATCAAACAACTTTGCAACATTGAAGCGGAACATCATCATGGCGAATAAATTTGAATTTAAAATTCGTATCTATATGGAAGATACTGATGCAGGCGGCATTGTTTACCACGCCAACCATATTCGCTTTATGGAACGTACCCGTACCGAATGGCTTCGTGCATCGGGTGTTGATCATTATTGGCATCAACAAGATTACAACTTTGTCGTGCATAAAATTAATGTGAAATATTCACGTCCAATCTTAATGGATGACCTAATAACTGTTACAGCAAGTGTAGTTTCGTGTAAAGCGTCATCATTTGTATTGCAACAAAATATTTATCGTGGTGAAATCATGCTTGCATCTGGCGAGGTTGAATTGGCCTGTCTGGGTTCAGATATGAAACCACGTCGTCTACCAGATGAAATTCGTAGCCTTATTCTGAAAGAATTAGGACAAGATTAAAAAATGAATTGGCACATGTAGTAACTATGGCAACACAACTCGAATCATCTCTTCAAGTATCTGATCTTATTTTACAAGCAAGTCCTGTTGTTCAGCTGGTAATGCTCTCGCTGCTTTTAGCATCATTATACAGTTGGTATCTGATTGCCAAGTTACACATGAGCTATAAAAAAGCACAAGCAGATGATCAGCATTTCCAGAAAATCTTCTGGTCTGGTGCAGAACTGAATACGCTTTACAACAACGCACAGCTCAATTCAAAACGTGTCGGTTTGGAAGATATTTTCTATCAAGGCTTAGGGGAGTTTTTAAAACTCAAAAAACGCCAAGCACATGCTTCACAAACGATTGAAGGCACAGAGCGTATTTTACGTGTCGGTTTAAGCCGTGACCAAGCTCAACTTGAACAAGGCTTAGGTGCATTAGCCAGCATTGGTTCAGTTGCGCCATACGTGGGTTTATTTGGGACCGTCTGGGGTATTATGAATGCCTTTATTGGACTGGCAGATGTCGATCAAGTCACATTGGCAACAGTCGCACCTGGGATTGCCGAAGCCCTCATTGCCACAGCCATTGGTTTATTTGCTGCTATTCCTGCAGTACTTGCTTTTAACCATTACACCGCCAAAGGCGAAGCGATTTATTCTGATCGTGCTTTATTTGCCGAAGAAATGGTGGCTTTATTACAACGTCAATCTTTAGGCAATACTCAGGATCACGACTAATGGCCATTCAACGCTCAGGACGCTTCGAGCGCATTAAAAAACCCCTCAAAAGTGACATGAATGTAGTGCCTTATATTGATGTCATGTTGGTGTTATTGGTGATTTTTATGGTCACTGCACCAATGATTACCAGTGGGATTCAAGTCGATTTACCACAAGCCAATGGCAACCCAATTGAATCGAAAGATGCTTATGCTTTGGTAACTTTAAATAAAGATGGGCGATACTTCCTGAAATATAAAGATGTTGGTTCTAACCAACCTATTTCACTTGAAGAACTTACAACGATACTCACTCAAGCTCAGGAACAGGCTAAGACTGAAAACAAAGAGTTTAGAGTAATTATTGAAGGCGACAAATCACGCTCTTATGGTGAAGTTATGTCACTGATGAACACACTTCAAAACACAGGTTTAACCCAAGTTGGATTGCTGACCGAGCCTTTAAAGTAACTTATGAAAGATTTTAAAAAGCCACCTTTTCAACAAAAAGCCATCGCGATTGGGTTCACCGTAGGTATCCACCTTGTCGCAGTGGTTGGCTTGCTTTATTTGGGCATGAGTAAAGTACCTGAGCCACCTAAGCCCATTAAAACAGTACTGATTAAACCCGAAGATTTAAAACCTTTATTAGAAACTGAATCTGCTGAAACGACACATGAAAATGTAGCAGAGCAAATTACTCAAACTGCTGAACCTGCGCTTGAACCTGCACCTGTCATGCCGACACCTGCAGCAGCCCCTACACCGCCCGCGCCTCAAGTTGATACACAAAAAGCTGCACAAGCAGCAGAGGCTCAAGCACGTGCAGAACGACAAGCTACTGAAGCCAAACAAATTGCCGAGCGACAAAAATTAGAAGCAGAACGCTTAAAAGCTCAACAAGCACGCGCTGAAGAACGAGCTCAACGAGAAGCTGACGCCAAAGCAAAAGCCCAAGCCGATGCCAAAGCACGTGCTGAAGCAGATACTGTACGTCGTAAAGAAGCCGAAGCCCTGAAAAAAGCAGAAGCTGCAGAGAGACGTCAACTCGAAGCCAATGCAGCAGTAAAACGCAAAGCTGAAGCAGATGCAAAAGCTAAGGCAGATGCTGAGGCAAAGCGTAAAGCTGATGCCGATGCAAAACGTAAAGCTGCAGCTGATGCTAAAGCCAAAGCTGATGCCGACGCAAAACGTAAGGCTGACGCAGATGCAAAAGCCAAAGCTGATGCCGACGCAAAACGTAAGGCTGACGCAGATGCAAAAGCCAAAGCTGATGCCGATGCAAAACGTAAAGCTGCAGCTGATGCTAAAGCCAAAGCTGATGCCGACGCAAAACGTAAAGCTGACGCAGATGCAAAAGCCAAGGCAGATGCCGATGCAAAACGTAAAGCTGCTGCAGACGCGAAAGCCAAGGCAGATGCTGATGCAAAACGTAAAGCTGACGCAGATGCAAAAGCCAAAGCTGATGCCGAAGCGAAGGCGCGTGCCGACGCTGAAGCCAAAGCTTCAGCTGCCAAAAAAGCTGCAGAAGAAGCCGCTCAGAAAAAGGCCGAAGTAAGACGCATTGCATCCACCGCTAAACGTGATTTTGAAAATAAAATTAGACGAGCATGGGATACCCCAGCAGGTTCTTCAGGTCAACGTGCAACTGCTCGTGTGACTTTAAGTGACAGTGGCGCAGTTCAGTCTGTCGTGGTTAACTCTAGCGACCCTGATATGAAAGCAAGTGTAGAGGCTGCTGTTCGTGCTGCAGCACCTTATCCGATGCCATCAGACCCAGAGGCACGACGTGAAGCACGTAGCTTCACCTCTACCTTTACAGCGCAATAAGTTACAAGTTAGCCGAATAACATCTATTCGGCTAACTCCTTCTCAAAATATTCGTGAGTATAAATAAATTTAAATTTTCACAGTGTTATAACAGTTTTATTATAAATTAATGCTTTCATTCCTACCAAAGCATGCCATTATGTACCACAATTACATCCAAAAAAGTTATGTTGATTTGAGAAAATAGCGAATGATGGAAACAACGCGTAAACACTTACTTTGTCTTGCTACTTTAACTGCGCTTAGTCCAGTTTTAAGCACACAATCTTTTGCACAATTGCATTTAGAAATTGCCAAAGCGCCAGAAGAAGCACCTAAAATTGCAATTGTACCGTTTGGCAATGATCAAAGTATTTATCCTATTGTAGAAAACGATTTAAACCGTTCAGGTAAATTCACCAGTTCATCTAAAAACCTTGCTGTAACTGCAAGCATGAACCATCCCAATGCAGCTGCATGGCAAGCTGCAGGTGTACCTTATGTCGTGACAGGAAATGTTAAAGCCACTGCAGAAGGCGGTTATGAAGTTCATTACCAACTTTATGATGTGCAAAAACAGCAATATTTGTTGAATGAATTATTGAGCGTGCCTGCGTCACGCGTGCGTTCTGCTGCACACATGATCAGTGATGCCATTTATGAAGCGCTTACGGGTATTAAAGGTGATTTTAGCGGACGCATTGCCTATGTACTGCGTAATCCTGCAACACCTGAACAACGCTATACCCTGCAAATTGCCGATACTGACGGTGAACAGCCTAAAACCATTTTGACTTCCCGTGATCCAATTTTATCGCCTGCATGGACACCAGATGCAAAAAAAATTGCCTATGTGTCGTTTGAAACCAAACGTCCTGCTATTTATGTGCAAGATTTAGCGACAGGTCAGCGTGAAAAATTAGCCAGTTTCCGTGGTTTAAATGGTGCACCTAGCTTCTCACCAGATGGGCAAAGCATGTTGTTTACCGCGTCCATGCATGGCAATCCAGAAATTTATCAAATGAATTTAAGTACCCGTGAACTGCGACGCATGACCAATGACAGTGCGATTGATACCGAAGCACGCTATGCACCAGATGGTAAATCATTTATTTACACTTCAGATCGTGGTGGTTCCGCACAAATTTATCGTTATGACTTTGCCACAGGTAGCAGCAAACGCCTAACCTTCCGTGGCGCATTTAACGCACGTGGTACGCTCAGTGTCGATGGTCGTAAACTGGCATTGGTGCATCGTCCAAGTGGCAGTAACTACAAAGTCGCAATTCAAGACATCAACACCAATATCACCAACATTTTAACCCCAACCAGTTTAGATGAGTCCCCGAGCTTCTCACCAAATGGGCAAATGGTAGTGTACGCGACACGCGAAGGCGCACGTGGCTTATTGTCGATTATGTCTTTAGATGGTCGCTTCCGCATGAACTTACCAAGTGAGCAAGGCGAAGTGCGTGAACCTGCGTGGGCACCAAAATAATGAGTACCCGCAAAGTAAATACGTTTTCAGTTCTGTTTTAAAACCAAAAATCAAGCTTCATGGAGATGAGGATGAACGCAGTGAAATTATTGGTACTCCCTGTTTTGGCATCGGCTTTAGTGATGACAGGTTGTGCAAACCGCAAACCAACGACTGACTTACAAGCAGGTCAAATGCCAAGTGGTGCAACTACAGTCAACACTCAAGGTTTGAGTGAAGATGCAGCTTTAAATGCACAAAACCTTGCAGGTGCATCTGCCAAAGGTGTAACCGAAGCCAACAAAGCTTTCTTGGCAAAGCGCGTGGTGCATTTTGACTACGACAGCAGCGAATTATCTAATGATGATTACCAGACCCTACAAGCACATGCACAGTTTCTAATGGCGAATGCCAACTCTAAAGTAGCGCTTACAGGTCATACCGATGAACGCGGTACACGCGAATACAACATGGCTTTAGGCGAGCGTCGTGCCAAAGCGGTTGAGAGCTTCTTAATCACCAGCGGCGTTAACGCAGGTCAGCTTGAAGCAGTGAGCTATGGTAAAGAAATGCCAGTCAACCC
Source organism: Acinetobacter sp. AL9 (assembly GCF_041464035.1). NCBI lineage: Bacteria > Pseudomonadati > Pseudomonadota > Gammaproteobacteria > Moraxellales > Moraxellaceae > Acinetobacter > Acinetobacter sp. AL9. The sequence continues at coordinate 40,328 of NZ_JAYFSK010000013.1, forward strand.
TGGACATGATGAAAATGCATGGAAAGAAAACCGTCGCGTAGAAATTAACTACGAAGCTGTTCCACCATTATTGAAATAATAATTTGCTGTTTGGGAAAAACTCGTTTAGAACGTGTTTCCCCAATACGAAAAAAGCGCTCTTTATTACAAGGGCGCTTTTTTATGACATAAAAAACTGGGCAAACGAATATTTTAAAAACTAACAGATAAGTGCAGAAATACAGCTTTGCTTCAGTTATTCCGACTCGGCATCAGCTTTTGCAGTTTGCATAGATTCAATCAAATCATGCTTGTTAAACTTTTTATATTCAGGTTTAGACTCGTAATCTTTCCAAGCGGCTTTCATCTTGTCCTCAGAAATATCGTCTAAACTAATCCCTTCGCTTGGCGTTGGAGTCGCATCAAACTTTAACGTTGTCATATCTGTGCTCCTATCTCAAATTAAATCCTTCACATCAACATAGCACTTTCTGCAGGACTTGCAAGGGTAAAATCACAGCAAATAGTCGAGTTTAATTTTTCTTTTAACGCGTTCTCATCTAAACTATTGCAGCATATTGTTATCCTCATTTTTGCAGTCATTCGGAGTTTTCCAGTCATGTCATACCGCACCCTTTCCCAATTTCTACAACAACAAACTGGAAATTTAACACCCGAACTTGCTCAAGTGATTGAAACTATAGCCAATACTTGCAAAACAATTGACCAAACATTACAAAAAGGTGCATTGGCGGGCGTATTAGGCAGTGCACAAAATGAAAACGTACAAGGCGAAGAACAAAAGAAATTAGATGTTATTTCAAATGATTATTTAATTGATGCGTTACAAAAACATCCTAATGTGGGTGGTTTGGCGTCGGAAGAATTAGACGAATTCACTCCTGCTCAGGAAAATGGTCAATATTTAGTGTTATTTGACCCACTGGATGGTTCAAGCAACATCGACATCAATATGTGTGTGGGTACCATTTTCTCAATTTTACCTGCAAAACATGCCGTGACCCAAGCTGCAGACTTTATGCAAGCAGGTACACAACAAGTTGCTGCAGGTTATGTCCTGTATGGCCCATCTACCATGATGGCGCTCACTGTTGGTGCAGGCGTGGTATTCTTTACCTTTGACCCAGAAAGCCAAGAGTTCTTGGTGACTGCAGACAACATTCAAGTTGCTGCCGATACAAAAGAATACGCGATCAATGCTTCAAACCAACGCCATTGGGAAGCACCTGTAAAACGCTATATTGATGAACTTTTGGCTGGTAAAACTGGGCCACGCGAAAAAGACTTTAACATGCGTTGGGTTGCATGTATGGTGGGCGATATTCACCGTATCCTTTGCCGTAGCGGGGTTTTCATGTATCCATACGACTTAAAAGACCCGAAAAAAGCAGGTCGTTTACGTTTAATGTATGAAGCCAATCCAATGAGTATGCTCATGGAACAAGCAGGCGGTGCGGCAACCACAGGTCGTGTGCGTATTTTAGACATCCAACCCACAGACCTACATCAACGTGTGCCTGTCATCATTGGCTCAAAAAATGAAGTCGATTTGGTCAGCAGCTACCATCAATAATTTTTAACAACAGCAGTCGGCCATTCGCTGACTGCTGTGGATTTTATCGCATGCCTACGATTTTTTTAGAATCAAAAGATAACCCGAAAATTAAACACTTACGTGGTTTAATTGAACAAAATAACTATCGCAAAAAACAGGGACAAACGGTACTTGAAGGTACACATTTGTGTCTGGCGTGGTTACATGAAAATAAAAAAATCAATTCGATTTTTACCACCGAACATGCACTAAGCCATCCTGACTATGAGCGTATTTTGGCTAAATACACAGGCGTGGTCTTTGTCATTGGCGAATCTTTATATAAAGATTTAAGCACTTTAGGCACTTCCCTTGCCTGTTTAGCCATTGTCGACGTGCCAAGTTCAAGCCAAGCTTTAGACTTTAAAGCAGACACACTGATTTTAGAAAATGTGCAAGATCCGGGTAATGTCGGCACCTTATTGCGCTCTGCAGCAGCAGCAGGTATTGAACAAATTATTTGTACCAAAGGTTCTGCCTCACTTTGGTCGCCACGGGTGTTACGTGCAGGCATGGGCGCACACTTTAGCTTGCATACCTTTGAAAATATTGAACTCGAAGATGTCTTAGCACAATTTCAGATTCCTGTATATGTGACCAGTTCACACCATGCAGAAAGTCTCTATTCCAAAAATCTGCGTAAGGCTTGCGTCTGGATTCTAGGCAATGAAGGTCAAGGTGTGTCCGATTATGCCTTACAGCATGCAGAAGCGGTAAGTATTCCACAACCAGGTGGACAGGAATCTTTGAATGTGGCAATTGCAGGCTCAATCTGTTTCTTTGAAATGGTACGCCAACGTCTGTAAATGGTTAATTTATTTTAAAAAGACTAGCCCTGCAAAAAAAATAGATTAGACTGAAAATAATAACTTGCAATGTCAACCAAACCATTGTTTTTAGCGTTATAAAAATATGATGTTAAAAATAATGGTGGGTATCCAATGACAGGATTTTCCATCTCTATGGATTTAAACCCGAAGTCGTCACACTCGGAAAATTTGAGTGCTCTTAAGAGTACGGCTGAGCAACGTCTGAAGAATTTCATGCAAGACGTAACGGGGCGTGCCTTAGTGATGATGGAAAGTGCAACGCAAGGACAGCACGGCATTGCTATGGATTTGGTGCAAGAAGCCTTTATTTCCTTGCATAAATCTTATGCTGACAAAGCCACAGAGGAATGGTATCCCCTGTTTTACACCATTTTAAATAACAAATTACAAGATTGGCGTCGTAAAGAAGCTCGCCGCGCTCAACCGTTTTCATGGTTCAAAAAAATCAGTTTAGATGATGACGATGTTGAACAACTTGATATTGTCGATGAGCAAGCACTCAATCCTGCAGAGTTTTTAGATCAAGCTGTGACTGTAGAAGAAATTCAGGCAGCAATTGCGGGGCTTCCTGTGCGGCAACAACAAGCTTTTATGTTACGTGCTTGGGAAGGTTTTGATACGCAAACCACCGCACAAATTATGAACTGCACTGAAGGCAGTGTAAAAACGCATTATCACCGTGCTATTCAAGCTTTACGCAACAGTTTGGCACATATGAATCCGTATCTGGGAGGATCATCAGAATGAAACAAGATGATTTCTTAAAACAAGTGACATCTAAACTTGATGGATTGGCTCGCCACCATCAAGACAAAGCCGCGGTCATGAATCATGTCTTGGACAATATTCAAGACAAGAAAACATCGCGCTATGGGCTTTGGAAAATGTCAGGTTTTGCATTGGCTGCGGCAATTGCAGGTTTTGTGGTCTTGCCAAATTCAATGGAAATGACCACACAGCCGCAGAATCAAGCTGTATCTGTTCCTAAACTTTCTCCACAAATGGTGGAAGATTTAGAAATGTTAATGGTGTTGGGTGAGGACAAAGTTCCACATGGCAGCTAAACGAATTGTGATTGCGTGTTGTGCGCTCAGTTTTTTACAAACCAGTTTTGCAGGGTTTGAGCGTTTTTGGATTTTTTCCAAAGATGCAGATACGCAAATTTCAGAAACCTGGGAAACTCTTTCTGAAGAAGAACAATTGGCCTTAATTAAGCGCTATCAAAACTTAAAAGAAATTCCTGCAGAAAAAAGCGTAGCTTTACAGCAGCGGATGGATTGGTTTACTCAACTGCCTGATAGCGAAAAACAAAAAATGCGTGAAACTTGGCAAAAAATGAGCACGCAAGAACGTCGTGAATTAGGACAACGCTTGCAACAAGCAACACCTGAACAACGACCTTTAATTCGTCAGGAATACATTCTTAAATATCAGCAGCCTGCAATGAGTCACTAATTTTATCTGTTCATGGATAATAGAAAGTACTTGAAGTCACCAATAACAAAAGCCTCATCGTGTAAAACAGATGAGGCTTTTGCAATAAAGAGTCGGTAGATTACGATTTTCTTGGACGTTGACGATAGAACGCCAATCCGATTAAACCAAACATACCCCAGAAACCTAAGCTTCCCCCACCGCCACCACTGGCTTCATAATTGGTATTTTTCGCTGTATTTTCTAAAGTAATGGTCGCTTCAGGCGATAATTCCAGTTCATGATCGAAAATCGTGTATTTCAGCTCATAATCAAATGGGCTAAAGCTATTTCGTACTTGAACCTGAATATTGCCACCATAACAAATTTCACGTGCATAATCCCCAGGACAAGGTGCTTGACGATCTGCCGTAAGTACCACACCTGAAGGTACTTGTGTAAAACGAATTGCCAGTTCTTGTCCTGTACTATCTTTATAGAATGCAGGCTTATTGGTATTTTCTTTCAAAGTGCTGATAGAACCATCGCCTGCATCGCTATCATTCAGCAATGGATTAAAACTCACTTTGAGGTCTGTACCATATTCAAGTCGTACACGATCATCTTTTGCAATTGGGGCAATATTGCTAAATTTACCTTCAAGTAAGCCCGAAGAATGCAAATTACTGTCCAATTTTGAGGTAATGGTGTATTTACAATACGCTGAATCGGTTGCTTCTGTGACTTTATCATTCAGTCGATACATCACAATCCGTTGCAACTGTGCATCCCATTCACATTTGAATAGTGGATCTTGGGTCAATTTATCGGTACTAAATGTGGTACCTGAACCCGAAATTGCACCAATCCCCAATACTTCAGTGCTAATGCTAAAGTTGTCAGAATTAAGCTGTCTTAACTGAACAAATTTCCCATCTGCAGTTGGTTCATCTTGCTTTAATGCCATCGCAAATGGATCAACATAAATGGCACGATATTGCTGCTTAGCTTTGGTATTCGCCAACAAATCCTGCATCGTTTTCAAATCAGTACGCGATTGAGAAACGACCGAAGATGCAGCATCTTTACTTTGATCTATCGCAGACTGAATACGGTCAATTTGTTGCTGATAATTGGCAAATAAACTTTCATAAGAGACATTACGCAAGCTTTGAATATCGGCTGCATTTAAGCGCATCACTTCTACAGAGCCAATTTCACAGGTATTTTTTGCATCAGGATTTAAAGTTAAAGTTGCATTACTCACCCGCGCTAAACCACGTTGTTCATAATCACTACACCCCATGCTGTTTACATCAATCAAATCTTTCGCAGGGTCTGAACCAAGTTTTGGATAATACAACGGCAGGAATAAATTATAAGCAGATGGTTCTTGCAAGGGCTGCAATACTTGATCAAAGCTAAGCCCTGTCAAATCCAAATTTTTAGCACCATCATAAGAACTATTTGCTGTTTCAGGCAAATCACACTCGCCTTGCTCTGTCGCTGATCCCATTGCGAATAAGGCATTGCGAATTGTGTTGATGTTGCGCGCCTGCTCTAAGCTCGCAGGGAATGCATAACGACAAGATTTACCTTGGTTAAAGGCCAACATATTAAAAGAGAGGACAATACGTGGATAATTGTCATAAAACAAAGTACTCAATGCTTTATTTTCAACAATGGTATTACTTTGCAAATACACCTGTGACAAAGTGCTAAGCGGATGATTTTCTGCATTACTTAAGTTAAAGATATGACCTTTGCTGGTATCAGCTTGGTTTTGTGCAATCGTACTGGCAGTCAACGCAAGATCTGGTTGGCCGCAAAGATCAAAAGTACTAAGACTATTTGCAGCACCATTTTTCACAATACTGCTGCGGTCAATTTTCACCATAGAGCGTGTATTGACCAAGTTAGCACTACAATCCATTGCCAACACACTGCCTACTTTGGCTTGGTTCGCATGGATATAAGCATTCTCTAAATTGACTTGACGCTCCGCTTGATGAGCAACAACGTAAATTGCACCACCTTGTTCTGCATGCGAATTTTGAATTTCGACATTGTTCGCAGCTAATGGGCCTGCCACAAATAATGCACCACCCTTGCCTGCATCTGCAGGGTTTGCATTACCACCACCATGGGCATTCCCATTTTTTAGAATGACATCGTATAGCGCCACGCTGGCTTGGGTATCTGAAGTATTGATAATGCGGCTATTGCCATGTGCATTAATAGTGGTTTTTAACGGTGCAATTGAAGGATAACGATGTGTAATTGGATCTACTTGGTTATAGTCGACCGCTGTCGCCCCATAAATACGCACCATAGATTGCGGGCGTAATTCTGAGTTTAAGATATATTCCCCAGCCTGCAACTGAATCATATCGGTTGCACCACGGTTGGTATTGCCTGCACTACATCCACCGAACGCAATATTCTGCTTGGCCGCAACTAACGCTTCACGTAATGAACATTTGCTTAAGTCTTCACCATTTTGATCTTCAAAGGTCGTGACCTGAATCACACGATTATCTGCTGCCATAAGCGACATAGCAGACAGCACCATTATCCCTAATAGTGTTTTTTTATTATTTTTCATATTCATCCTTTATGCTTTTCTACGGCGTAAACCCAACAAACCCAATAAAGTCATTAATCCGTAAGCGCTCCATGCACCACCAGAAACTTTTATTTTATCGCTTTCCATACGATTTTCATGTTCTTGAATAACTTGGACTTTCACTTCCATATAAGGTGTTGTGCTGTTAAAGCGTGTGGTGCTGGTAACTAATTTAATTTTAAAGACATCTGCACCATGCCAAGCAGAATCTGGGGTATATACCAAATTCCCCAACTCATCTACGGTCAATTTTCCTTTAGAACGTGTATCGAGTTGCTCAATTTGCACACAACCTGCTTGCCATGCTTGGCCTGTCGGATTGTTTGGATAGACTTGATCACAAAATTCTTTAGGCACCAAATCACTATCACCCAACAAATCACTCACCGACATTTTAGCAATTTGACCCGCCAAAATATCTTGACCTATAAGCCCCATAGTTTCAGGAACCATCACCTCTATTGCACCACGGTCACATAAGGTAATATCTGACTGACGGTTTTTACCGCGCTGATCTGAAGCAGCACAACCGACTACCGTATTATCCCCCAGTTGTAATTGCCCCTGATTCAACACCACAGAATCTTTCAGGCTGTTATAACTGAGCAATACGCGTGGGCGCATAAAGCCCAAGAATGAGTTTTCAGGAACTTGATATGGACAAAAGAGTGCCGTTTTATCTTGACTGAGGGTTTGGCATGCACCTTCAAGCAGATTACCTGCAAGCACCGAATTTGCAGTCCATAGCGTATTTGGATAGTTGCTATCGCCTGCTCCACAGCCTGCGCCGACTAAGTTATTTTGCAATCTTGTTGCATCTGAACCTGCTTGCACACAGTTTGCTGCAGTATTGACACTGACAGGATGTGGATTACCCAAAATCACACTATTGGCAATATAGGCTTTACCCAAAGGTGCGTTGAGATACACACCACGGCTGTTACCAATCAAGCTAATGTTATTGACACCAATATCATCCAGCACATTCATGACATAGCCTTCATTTGCAGTAAAAGTACTGCTCACGATCATATTCCCCATACTAGGAAAGGCTTTGATTTCTTCATCTGCCAAACTTGCTGCAGAATAGAGATTGGCTGAAGCAACTGATATGGTTTTGTTGCCTTTAAATACTGAAGTTGTAATCACAAAGCGTGGGAATTGCGTATAAATGACGCCACCTTCCTGCGCTTGGTTAGCTTCAAGCAAGCTATTTTTGATCTCAATAAAACCTGCAGGGATCTTCTCGTCAGTCATTTGTGCGAGGTTATAAATTGCCCCACCTTGATTGGCTACACCCTGACTCAGTTTCACATAGTCTAAAATTAAATGTTCATTATTATAAATCAGACCACCTTGTTGCTGACGACAGCGTTCCTCACCGCAGCCCTGTAAAGTTAATTCTTTTAAAGAAACTTTTAAGAAACGATCCTTGCTATCTTCAATGTGGAAAATTCGCTCATTGCCGCGCATCTGAATCGTGGCATTATTCAAACCTGGGGCAGTTTTATCATTCAGACTACTGTCATAGGTGGTTTTAATTTCAAGGTTTTCTGTAATTTTAAGTTGAGTATCAATTTGATAGACGGCTTTCTTTTCTAATAAAATCACACTTGAGGCATTTTTGCCGCCACAGCCCAAATAGCCTTCTTCAGGCATGCCTAAATTAATATACTCAATGGCTTCACGCAAAGAACATTGTTGATCATCTGCTTTGGTGTCAGCAGTGGTGGTGACAATGATATTACTACTATATGCATGACCTGCGATAAACAGCATACCAATGCCGATGCTCTGCTTGAGCATAAGCGTACTCCTTGTAATTTTCTTTGTTTTTTTTCTTCTTTAGTTGCAAATTCCCTGCAACTTCGAATTATTTTCCGAATAATTTGGCATAGCTTGCGCAAATTCTCAAGTAATTTTAATTTTTACCGATATTCGTCAATTAAAGCATAAATCTGACGCAGGTTTGCGCCACTTAATTTCGTTTTCTCTCCTTTAAGTAATTGCACCAACTGTTCAAGGCTTTGCAGCAAAATCGAGGTCTGCTGTGGGCCATGTAACAATAAGTAATCAATAATTTGTGGGTCGATGATAATCCCGCGACGCTCTAACACGGAACTCACTAAAGCTTGTCGGTCTGCATACAAACTGCCTGAAGGCACTTTAACACTCACTGCCTGCGTCAAACGTGATTGCAAATCGGGCAATTCAAGCTTTAATTCAATCGGTGCAAAACGTGATGAAAACACCAACTGACCACCAACCTCATTGCTGTAATTGATTAAGTGAAACACCGCACGTTGCCAATGTGGTACACCACTAATCGCTTCAATATCGTCTAAAGCAACCAAATCATAACGGTCTAAAGAGGTAATTGCTTCTGTTGGGGCATCCAATAATTCAAGTAAGGATACTTTAATAGCTGATTTGCCAATTTCTAAATAGGAATCGCAAATTGCAGACAATAAATGACTTTTGCCTGTGCCCGCACCACCATAGACATAAAAGCGATTGACCAATCCTGCATGAAGCTGTCGAACTGCATCAATCACATGCCCCCAACCTGGACCAGAAAAATCACTGATCCGTGCATCTAATTGAGGCTCGATATCTAACTGCAGTTGACGCATAGAATTGTAATCACCTAGGAGTTTTGCTGATCTGAGGGCTTTATCTTACTTGATTTTTCAGTCTGTTGCAGTGAATTTGCTGACTGAGGATCAAGCTCAATATCAATATGAACTTGTGCTGTATCAATACTGATGTCACCCGATGCACCATCTTCCGACACCACCACAGGTTGCCCATACAAATAACTTTTTTCGTAAAAATCACGTAAATGACGCAGTAAAACCACAATCACTGCTGCTACTGGTAAAGCAATCAACATCCCCATGAATCCAGCCAGTTGTGCACCTGCTAAAACAGCAAACACCACCGCGACTGGCGAAAGCCCGATTTTATCACCCAATAAAAACGGTTGTAGAATATAGCCTTCCACCGCCTGTCCAATCATAAAGACCACAAGGACTAAAACCAATTGCATCCAGTCAATGCCAAATTGTAGGAAAGTGGCAATAATGGCTGCAACAATCCCTACAGCGAAACCTAAATACGGAATAATACTAGCAAGTCCCGCAACCATCCCAATAATCAAACCGACTTCTAAACCAATCAGTTGCAATCCAGTCGCATAAACGACGCCCAACAAGATCATCACCAAAAACTGACCTTTAACGAAAGCACCTAATACACTGTGACATTCTTGCACCACAGCTAAAGTGCTTTGCTCATAAGGACGCGGAATTAAGCGACGCAGGCTGTCGAGCATACGCTGCCAGTCGAGTAGAAAATAGAAAGCAATAATTGGAATCAGCACTACGGTACCACCAATTTGAATAAAATTCAGACCAGACTGTGCAACACTCAATAACATGGCTTGAATACTATCGGCACTATAATTGGTTTGCACATAATCCATGACGATGCTGCTCATGTGCGAGGTATCAATTTCCATTTCTTCAATATGAAAAGTCGAAGACACCCACGGCAAGAAGGTCGAATTGATCCAGTTAATACCGACAGGAATACTGTCACGCGCAATCATCAACTGCGTCCAAACCAAAGGAATGATGTACCAAACTGCCAAAGTCAGCGCGATGCCAATCCCAATAAAAACCAAACTGATAGATAGCCAACGTGGCAAACCGACTTTGCAAAATTGTTCAACCAATGGGCTAAATAAATAAGCCATGAAAAATGCAACAACAAAAGGAATGACAACCGGTTTTAATAAGTACAGCACCCAAAGGAGCAGAACTATCCCAGACAGGATAAAAATGCGACGCAAGGTACGATCGACCATAGAAATTCGCCTTTTTTCAGTTTATTCGTTATAGAAGTTAAAATATTTGAATAAAGATAGCATTTTAGCGCATAAATAACATAAGAGTTTCGTATATTCAGGTATAATCGCCCCGCGAATGCGGAGACTTCATTATGAGCAACTCAACTTCTAACCCAACCACTGGTTTAAGCTATAAAGATGCTGGTGTCGATATTGAAGCGGGCGACGCGTTAGTCGATCGTATCAAATCTGTCGCTAAGCGCACGACTCGTCCTGAAGTGATGGGTGGATTAGGCGGCTTTGGCGCACTTTGTAAAATTCCGAAAGGTTATGAAGAACCTGTGCTCGTATCTGGCACAGATGGTGTAGGAACTAAATTACGTTTAGCGTTGAACCTAAACCGCCATGACACAATTGGTCAAGATTTGGTGGCAATGTGTGCAAATGACTTGCTGGTGTGCGGTGCTGAACCTTTATTCTTCTTAGACTACTATGCAACAGGTCACTTAAATGTAGACGTTGCAGCCAATGTTGTTACAGGAATTGGTAAAGGCTGTGAGCTTGCAGGCTGTGCGCTTGTAGGTGGTGAAACTGCTGAAATGCCAGGCATGTATGAAGGTGAAGATTACGATCTTGCAGGCTTCTGTGTGGGCGTGGTTGAGCAAAGCAAAATTATTGATGGCTCTAAAGTAAAAGCTGGTGACGTTCTGATTGGTGTCGCTTCTTCAGGTGCACACTCAAACGGTTACTCTTTACTTCGTAAAATTTTAGACGTAAAAAATGTTGATTTAACTCAACTGGTTGATGGTCGTCCACTGGCTGACGTTGCCATGGAACCAACACGCATTTATGTCAAATCAATGCTTGAACTGTGCAAACAAGTTGATGTGCATGCTATGGCGCACATTACGGGTGGCGGTTTACCAGGTAACTTACCACGTGTATTGCCAAATGGTGCGCAAGCAGTGATTGACGAATCATCTTGGGAATGGCCAGAACTGTTCAAATTGTTACAACGTGAAGGCGGTGTAGAACAGTTTGAAATGTATCGCACCTTTAACTGTGGTGTAGGTATGGTTGTTGTTGTAGATGCCAACGATGCAGACAAAACAGTTGAGCTTCTCAACAGCCTTGGCGAAAAAGCTTGGGTGATGGGTCGTATTCAAGACAACGCCGAATCCGTTGAAGGCGCAAATGAAAAAATTCGCGTAATTTTTGCGTGATTTGACTCAGATGATCAAAATAGCTGTCCTCGTTTCAGGCAGCGGAAGTAACTTACAAGCCCTGATAGATGCCAATCTTTCAGGGCAAATTGTTGGGGTTATTTCCAATAAGCCTGATGCTTATGCTTTACAACGCGCTCAACAAGCAGGGATTCAAACTGCAGTGATTGAGCACAAACAATATCCGAGTCGTGAATTATTTGATGATGTCATGCATCAACAATTACTTGATTGGGATGTTGATTTGGTTGTTCTCGCAGGCTTTATGCGTATTTTAAGTGCCAAATTTGTGCATGCTTGGGAAGGTAAAATGCTCAACATTCATCCTTCACTCTTGCCGCATTATAAAGGCATGCACACCCATCAACGTGTACTCAATACAGGCGATACTTTACATGGTTGTACCGTGCATTATGTCACTGCTGAATTAGATGCAGGTCAAGCACTGGCACAAGGTGTGTTGCAAGTAAACATCCGCGATGATGCCGAAAGCTTGGCGAACCGTGTGCATGTGTTGGAGCATTTGATTTATCCGCAAGTGGTTGAATGGATTTGTAACGGAACCATTCAGCACACTGCGCAAGGTGTGATGTATCGCCAACAACTGTTACAACAACCTGTGCAGTTTTGCAATTTTTAAATATTCTTTAAGTCTGTAGCTTTTGATATATACGAAAAAACGCCTGTTGATCAGGCGTTTTTTATGGTTCGTATTTGGTTCAGACTGAATTAAACAGAAGCAGCTTTACTCTGCTGTGCTTGAATCAAATCTTTAATCAACTGCACCGTCGCTTCAGGTTTTTCTAAAGGGAACATATGTCCACCTTCAACCACCTGATAAGCAATGTTGAATTTCTTGGCGGTAATTTGTGGGAAACCTGCTTTTAAGAACGGCCCTTTTTTTGCAATCACCAATTCTGTCGGCACTTGCAGTTTTGCTTGCGGTAACCACCACAGTGATGGATTGGTTCTAAAAATATTGACCTCGTCCATTTTTGGAATGGTCAATTGTACCCCGCCTCGTACATGGTCATCAGTCAAAGCATGCTCGATATAAGCCTGAAAACAGTCGGCATCAAAATCTTGATAAAAACCTTTCGGACGCAATAAGTCTGCTGCTTGCTCACGACTTTCCCAATGATCACGACGGCGCAAAGACAAAGATGCAGGCGACAGTTGATCTACTGCTTTAAGCTTAAACATTTTGGCAAAATGTAAAAACACCGATGCTTTACCCATAATTAAAGGTGGATCAAGCATGATCACTTGTTCAAATAATTCAGGGCGTTGTAAAGAGGCTTGAAACGACAACACTGCACCTAAAGAATGCCCCAACGCAATCACTTTACGTCCCTGAGCTTGACGTACAACACTGTCAATCACTTGTTGGGTTAAGCTTTGCCAATGATTATCAATCGGATAACGCTTATCTGGCCCCAACAAAGGGACGTAAATCACATCGTAATCATCTTTAAGTAAATCAAACAGTTTTTGATAAACCTTCGATGGCACGCCATTGGCATGCGCAAAATGAATCAGTGGTTTCATTGTAATTTCGCGTTTTGCTCAGTCTGAATATGTTGAGATAAAGAAGTGGCAAAGCCCTCTCCCACTGCTGCCCCCATACGACCCAACACAGAGTCTAAAGGACTGTGTTCAATGGTATAGTTCACTGTTTTATCTAGGTTTAAATCACGCTTCAGGCTATTTAAACTGCCAATCTTATCGGCAATGCCTAAAGTCACGGCTTGCTCACCTGTCCAGAACAGACCTGAGAAAATCGCAGGATCTTGTGATTTCAGTTTCGCGCCGCGTCCATCTTTCACTGCTTGAATAAAGTGGCCATGCACATTATCTAATACGGCTTGCACATGTTTTTTCTGTTCAGGATCAACAGGTTGTGTCATCGACAATAAGGCTTTATTTTCACCTGAGGTCATAGTACGATCTTCCACACCCATCTTCTGCATTAAACCGCTCAGCCCATAATTTGGCATAATCACGCCAATTGAACCCACCAAACTTGATGGATTGACAATAATTTCATCTGCAGCGGAAGCAATGTAATACGCACCTGAAGCGCCAGTATCGCCAATCACGGCATAGAGTTTTTTCCCTTGATGCTGTTTTTTCAGATATTGAATTTCTTGCCAGATTTCATCTGACTGCACAGGTGAACCGCCAGGTGAATTAATGTTCAGCACTACGGCTTTACTGTTGCTATTTTCATAGGCTTTTTTCAGCGACTTAATGGTGTCGTTGCTGTTCACACTTTGCTTATCTGATGCAATCGTTCCAACAATATCGACTACTGCTATGTGTGGACTCGCCGCAGATGGATTCGTTGTCGCAGTACTGCAGCCTTTGCCCATAATCACCAAGAGCAAAAAAACATAGGCAAAAGTTAAAAACTTAAAGAAAATTCCCCAACGGCGTGCACGACGTTGTTCTTCAACTGAGGCTAAAACTGCTTTTTCTAATAGTTTCCACTCATTGCCTGTTGGCTGCTGCGCATGTGATGGGATTTGCTGTGATTCATTTTGTGGTTTTGGTGGCCAATCGGACATGAAACAATCCAAAAAATAGTAAATTTGCTCCATTATATACACGGAATTGGCAAAAACTGTCTAAAGCCTGTATTTTCTCCTATAATATTTTACATCTTTATCCTTTCTATCAATTGATGCTGTCGTTATGACCGAACCTGCACCGACAACGGCTTTATCGCGCCTGCTTGATTTTGTCAGTCGACAACCTTTAACAGTTGCGCGTTTTTTTGCAAAATCTTTGGCTTTTTTGGTCAATACACTGCGTTTGAGTAAAACCTCTCAAACTATTCAACTCAATCTACAAATTGCGCTTCCTGAGCTGAACTCACAACAACGCGAACAGATTACCCAGCAAGCAATTCGTAACGAACTGACCTCTTATTTTGAGTTTTTTCATATTTGGGGATCAAGCAATCAAAAAAATATTCAAAGAATCCATCAGGTACATGGTTTAGAACTATTACAAGATGCACTGGCTGCACAAAAGGGTTTGGTCTTAATTGTGCCGCATTTTGGCACTTGGGAAATTATGAATGCGTGGATCGCTCAATATACGCAAATGACCATCATGTATAAACCTGTCAAAAACCCTGCGGCAGATGATTTTGTGCGCCAAGCACGTAGCCGTGAACAGGCACATTTAGTCCCAACAGATGAATCTGGGGTACGTCAAATTTTTAAAGCACTCAAACAAGGCGGAACCACTGTCATTTTGCCAGACCATACCCCAAATATAGGTGGTGAGATGATTCCTTTTTTTGGTATTCCGTTGGAATCGAGTAATTTAAGCGCCAAATTGATTCAGAAAACTAAAGCAAAAGCTTTGTTCTTATATGCGTTAAGAAATGCAGATCAAGGCTTTGATATGTATATCGAAGCGATAGATGAGCACATTTATCAGTGTGATGCCAATGCAGGGACAGCTATTATTCACCGTGCAATTGAAGATTTGATCCGTCGTTATCCTACACATTATCACTGGAGTTATAAACGCTATAAAGCCCATCCAGATTTACGCGGGGTCTATCATAAACCTGTGCAAGAAGCCTTGGCAGATGTGCAGGCTGTACGTGCCCAGACACAGAACCAAACTAACGCTGCAACCACAATTTCTGCTGCCGATACGGCTGTATAAGCATACGCTGTTGTGCATCTACAGAAAAACGTACGCTGCCCTGTTGTATGGTGTTCATGAACGGAATATTGAGCGCAGCCAAGCGTTGCTGAACTAAAGAACTAGGATGTCCATAACGATTATCAAAACCTGCAGATGCCACGGCCAATTTGGGTTTAAAATGTGCTAAAAAATCATAGGCAGAACTGTGCTTACTCCCATGATGACCCAAAATTAACACATCTACTTTTAAATCAGGATATTCCTGCAACAATTGATATTCAGTTGCCCAACCTGCATCGCCCATCACTAAAAAATGCTGATATGGCTGTGCGGATGGCACTGAAATATACAACACACATGACAACTCATTTTGTTGCTGTGCGGCATAGGGTAATTGACTCGGTTTAGGAGATAAAACTTGTATCTGTACCTGATGTGGTAAAGACCACTGTTGCCCTTGCTGACACAAATTAAACTTGCTATTTACTGCCACATCTACGGTCTGATTGGCAAAGACATGCTGAATATTGACTTCATTTTGCAAATAAGAAAATGCACCGCTATGGTCTTGATCTAAATGGCTTAAAATCACCAAATCCAGTTGCTTGACGCCATGTACCGCTAAAAATGGACGTAAAATTTGCTGTCCAATACTAAACTTACTTTCATCATAAGAACCGCCCACATCAATCATCATATTGTAATGACCTGAACGTAAAAATAAAGCTTGTCCCTGCCCCACATCGAGTACTGTTAATTCAAATGGTTGCCGCTGGCTATCTACTACAACCAACGGAACAAAACACAAGATTGCCCAAGTTTTAGGTAATACCGATTGTGGTAAAAATAGCAGAAATAAGCCTAGACAAAGACAGACATATACCACCACAGACATCGACAAAGTATGCAACTGTGGTGCAAAAATGGTTTCCATCCCCTGAAAAATCAAGCGCAACAAAGCCATAGCTAGATCATTCAATTGAAACAGTATTGACGCCAAGGGTTCAAAAATAAAAAAGCAAATTCCTGCCAAAACATCTAAAGGCACGATCAGCATACCAATCAATGGAATTGCGATGATATTAATAAGCGGTGCAATCCACGCCACTTGTTTAAAAAACACAATCACCAAAGGAAATAAGGCAATAAAAATTTTCCATTGCGACTCGATTAGAATTTTGCTGGCATGTTTCAGTTGCTGCCAACGATTCAGCTCTATACGTGGTTGCGCACTCAAGCTCTGATAAATACGCAGTAGAATAAAACAGGCCCCGTAAGACAGCCAAAAAGCAGCAGACAGTACACTTAAAGGATCAAACCATAATAATAAGGCAGCACTATAAATCAGCAAGGCAAAGCCTTGAAGCTTCTGCTTCAGCACTAACATTACTGTCACTAGACTGCACATCAGCAAGGTTCTTAATGCAGGAATTTCAAAACCGACAAAGGCGGTGTACAGCAATACACAACTTAAAAATGGCAATATGAGCAAGTATTGTTTAGGCATCCACAAATACCAATGCGGACGGTAATACCTAATCAGCTGACGTAATGCCCAACATAGCATGCCTGCAAAAATCAGCACATGTGGCCCTGAAATAGCCAATAAGTGGCTAATTCCAAAACGCTGAAACTGTGCTTCAGTTTCTGCATCTAATAGGCTTTTATCTCCTGTGAGTAATGCAAGAATTAAACCTTGATGATGCAAAGGTTGCTGCTGAATAAACAGTCGAATTTGATAACGCTGCTGTTCAATCCATAATCGAAATTTTGCCCATAGCGTCTGTTGGGCACGCCAATGTTGTGTAAACCCCATGGCATAAATTTGTTCAGCCGAGATAGGCTGAATCTGCTCAACCCGAAAACCACTCATAATATTTTGCTGTAAATACCACCGCTCTACATCAAATGCACCTGCTGTGGCATAACTATGCGCAGGGCGAATTTTTCCACTTAATTTGTAATAGTGTCCAAGTTCTAAATTTTGCTCTTGATCTACCTGAGTTTGTGCTAAAGTTGCTAACCATGTCACTGTTTGAGGATGTCGGTTTAACACCTCAACCCTTTGTGAAATGCTGTTGTCATTTAGCTGATTTAACTGTCTGACATAAACCACGACTTCAGCAAATTCAGGTTGTAGTTCACGCCATTGCAAACGCTGCTGCATCTGCGTATCCGCATAGATCAAACCGAAAACAAGACTCAAAACACCTGCCACTCCTACATTCAAACATTTCCAATAGATTGAAGATAAGCGAGCTTGCAACAAGTATTGCACAACGATACTGCATAAAATCAGTAAAACCATTGCACTAGGCATGGAAGTCAATGAATGTATTGGAAAAGAAGAAGAACGTATTCCGACACAGGCGATCCCAATCACCCAAGCCAGACCAATCAATTGCAGCATGAATATTAAACTTATTATTTTTATTGGCATGCATCATAAAGCCCACCGAAGTGGGCTTCAACAAAACAATCTTATTCCAGCAATTGCTATTTTAAACGCAATCGCTTTTGAGTGGCTTTACGAACTATGCCCCTTAAGCATCTACCCAAACACCATCTTGCATGTGCAAAATGGTATCGGCAGATTTTGCCAACTCTTCATCATGAGTCACAATCAGCATCGCCATGTTAAATTCACTGCGTAATTCACGCAGCAATTCAAAAATTTTAACTGCAGTTTTGCGGTCTAAATTTCCAGTGGGTTCATCGGCAAGCATGAGTGCGGGTTTTGTTACTAATGCACGTGCCAACGCAACACGCTGACGCTCCCCTCCAGAAAGCTCACCCGGTTTGTGGGTTAAACGATGCGATAAACCGACTCGCTCAAGCAGATAGTCTGCCTGTGCCTTCACCTCTTTGTAATTTGTGCCTGCACGTAACATTAACGGCATTGCCACATTTTCAAGCGCACTAAACTCAGGCAATAAATGGTGAAACTGATAAACAAAACCGAGGTATCGATTACGCAAATAGCCGCGTTCAGCTTCGCCTAAATTGTCAAAACGCTGCCCATGTAAAAATACTTCGCCTGTGCTTGGACGGTCTAAACCACCCAACACATGCAATAAGGTACTTTTGCCCGAACCACTCGCTCCGACAATCGACACAAACTGCCCTTGCTGAACTTGTAAATCTAGACCACGAATCACTTCAACAGTGGTTTTGCCATCGGTAAAGTGTTTAGAAACTTGCTTGGCTTCCAGAACAATCTTACTCATAACGCAATGCCTCTGCTGGTTGAATTTTCGCGGCACGTAATGCAGGGTAAATCGTCGCCAAGAAACTTAAAATTAATGACAAGCTCACAATCACCACCACATCTTGCCATCTTAAATATGAAGGTAAGTAGTTGATAAAGTAGGCATCAAATAAGTTTAGCCCTAATACATTATTCAACCATGCAATAAAGCCACTGATACTGGACGCGAAAATAATCCCCAAGATTGCACCTGAAACCGTACCAATAACCCCAATGACCGTACCTTGCACCATAAAAATTTTGGTAATCGTGCTTGGTGATGCACCCAAAGTTCTTAAAATCGCAATATCCGATTTTTTATCGGTCACAACCATCACCAAAGAAGACACGATATTAAATGCAGCCACCAAAACAATTAGGAATAACAATAGGCTCACCATCGCCTTTTCCATTTGAATGGCGCTAAACAAGTTACCGTGAGTATAAGTCCAGTCCGAAGCGTAAAAGTTGGCAGGTAGCTCTTGCACAATATCTCGAGATACTTGTGGTGCAGCAAAAATATCATCCAGTTTTAAGCGTACACCTTGCGCACCATCGGGTAAACGCAGCAAAGTCGAAGCATCATTCAGGGCGATATATCCCATCATCGAATCGACTTCTGCACCAATACTAAAAATACCGACCACTTTGAAGCGTTTAAAACGCGGTACAACGCCTGCAGGTGATGGCGTCGCTTCAGGTAAAACCAAGGTAATGCTGTCGTTTAAACCCAAACCCAAGGCATCGGTCATTTGTTTGCCCAAAACAATACCGAACTCACCCTTTTGCAGATTATCGATACTGCCTGCAACCATGTGGTTTTGAATGATGGATACTTTCTTTTCGTATTCGGGTTCAATTCCCGTGACCATAATGCCCGACACTTGCCCTTGTGCAGTCAACATGCCTTGCAATTGCGTAAATGGTGCAGCACCAACAACATGCTTATGTTGCTCAACTTTCGTTGCAAGTTCTGGCCAATTTGTTAAAATTTGTGTTGATGAAACAGTGGCTTGAGGTATCATGCCCAAGACACGATTTTTTAATTCACGATCAAAACCATTCATCACTGAAAGTACGGTAATGAGGACGGCAACACCCAAAGTTAGACCGATCATCGAAACTAAGGCAATAAAAGAAATAAAGTGGTTACTGCGCCGAGCGCGCGTATATCTCAACCCTATATATAGCGAGATTGGTTTAAACATACCATCAAGTCCGAGGTAATACATTATGGAAAATTTACAGCATCAAAGCGTCGCGTCTGAACGTCGTGTCATGTCACGAATTGATGCTGCCCTGAGAATCAATTACCAGATCATTTCTGACGATGTTGCGCTGAACGACCCTTACGATGCTAATTTTGTTTTACCGCGTTATTTTCTACTACTCGCAGAATTAGATCAATTTGATCATGCATTAAACTACGAATTAGAACAATTAACTGAAAAAGATCAACAAATTGCTCGAATCTTATCCTTATTCAACCAAAAATTAAACCTTATTACAGGGTCTTTATACGATGCAATTGTACAAAGCATGTTACCTATCCCTGAACAGGTCAATTTTTCAGAAAGTGGTTTCAGTTTTTATAGTGAACGTGAATTAAACACGGGCAGTTATATTCATGTCACGCTCAGCCATCCTGAAAACTTTTTCCATATAGCCGCAACCGCGCAAGTGGTTTACAGCCGTGAAGAAGAAAATGGACAATATCGTACTGGGGCGTATTTTATTACTCTACACCCTCAAGATCGCGTCAAACTTGCAGAAGCCGTTGCTTTAAAACAAGCATAATCTAAGAAATAAAATAAATCATTTCTGCATGTTCGCGTATATAAAATCACGTGGATAACGCCATCTTTGCATATCGTTAGGATGGTGTTTTGATTTTCTGAGCCAATGCCCGACTTGCTTTAAGATCACGATAAAAATACAGCACTAAGCCTGACAATAAAACCAAAGCGCCCACAAATACCATGACCGATAAAGCTTCTTGATTGAGTAAAGCACCAATCAACAAAGCAATCATTGGCGTCATGACGGTGGTTAAAGATAAGGTGGTCGCCTGAATATTCTGCACCAATTTAAAATAACAGAACATTGCAATCAAAGAAGCCATGATCACGGTATAAAGTAAAGCTGCGATAGATTTAAGACTCGGCAAACTAGTCGGTACATATTGCCAAATAAACGGCACAATACATAAAGCCGCAATGGTTGATACCAAAATCGAGCCAGTTGCCTGTGCTACAGGTTCAACTTGCGCATTAACTTTTTTCACCCAGAAAATAGACATGGTGTAGGTCAATACACTAAACAGCATTAAAACAATACCCAGAGGATGCACATGCTGTGTTTCGCCGCCAAAGCAGATGATGCCAAGCCCTAAAATGGACACTGTCATTCCGATCCATTGAATACGTGCCAAATGCAACTGAAACACAAAACGACCAATCAAACCTGCTATGATGGGGGTCAGACCAAACATCAGGGCGATAATGCCTGAGCTTAAATAAGCGGTGGCAATGTAGGTGAAAATTTGTGAACCGATCAGACTAAACGAACCTGCCAAATAACTATGCCACGCTTGTAGATGATGTGGAAATTTCACTTTTAACAGCAGCAATAAAATAATAGCTAAGGGCAAAGCAATGAAAAAACGTAGCACCAAAGCCCAAAGCATGTGTAAATCTGACACACTCCAGACAATTGCCAAAGGCGTTGTTGCCCAAATGAAAACCAATAAGGCATAGGTCATCATAATATTGGTTTTAGAAGGCATGCGTGACTCGTATTAAGCAGTTTTACGTTTTTGCTTTTGGATGGTTTGATCTAGACTACTTGAAAACTCACGTTTATCACGTTCTGAAATAGGTGCTGGCCCACCTGTTTGTACGCCTGCACCACGCAAAGTATCCATAAAATCACGCAAATGCAGACGCGCTTTCACATTGGCAACAGTATAAATTTCACCACGTGGATGAATCGCTATTCCGCCCTTTTCAATCACTTGTGCCGCTAGTGGAATATCCTGCGTGATCACAATGTCGTGTTCCTTCATGCGATCTACAATTTCCTGATCGGCGGCATCGGCACCATGCATCACTTGAATAGAGTTAATCCGTACCGAAGGCGTAATCCCGACCGATTGATTGGCAACAAAAGTGACTTCAAGTTGGTAACGATCTGAAGCACGTAAAATGACTTCTCTTAGAATTTTAGGTAATGCATCTGCATCAACCCAAAGTTTAAATGGCAGCACTGTGCAACCCTGATAATAATATGCGACTAGTGTATCAAACTCATTACATTGCAGTATGTTTAAAATGCTCAGAATTGCATGCTAAAGTGTAGATGGATGTGATTTTGTTTCTGCTGCATCGCTGTCCACAATCTGTACAAATGCAGTGGCATTACATGAAATTTCAGCCAAAGACTTGAAAAATCGAAATAACCCTCGATCTAAGAGTAAAGAAAAGAACCCAACATCTCAAAGTGCTTATGAACAATCAAAATAGACCAGAAATCATCCGCATTGAAGATCAGAACTTCGGCAGCCATGTTGAACATTGGAATTTACTCACGGATGAACCCTACACCGAAGTTCCAAAATGGTTAGGACTGGCTCTAGATGCACCAATTATGCCAATGGGTTTATGCCGCCAAGAAGCAGAAATGGATCAAAGCACATGGCTGATTCAAGGCCCAAGCAAAGAGGCAATTCAATTGACACAAGTGATTGCGGTTGAAAATAACAAACCACAAGCTGTAAAAACGGCTTTCCCTTGCTTTGAAAGTCCTTACAAAGTTGAAGCTAAAATTGAACGTATCATTAGCTGCAAATCTAACACTCAAGCGGTGCTTCGACTCAATTTAGGCAACAACAGTATTGTCTATGCTTTTGACAGTTTATACAGCGTCAACCATCAACAATACCAAAAAGATCAAACCTACTGGGTGCATTTAAACGCATGGGCGTATGAACTTGAAGCTGTTGCTGAAGGCGAACAATTGGTGGTCGATGATCCTGCGTCAATTAAACACCATCGTGCGCTGAATGATATTTTAGCAGCCAATGATGGTGTTGCACCTGCCAATCTGCAAGAACAAATTGACGCATGGCAACCTAAGTCCGAAGATGACAAAGCACCTGTAACGGTGGATTTTTCTAAAATGGTCGCATATTTATATGGCGAAAATATCGGTCAGGAAGATGAAGCTTGGTTTCAGGGCAATGTTGTTGGTAAAACCAGTTTTGAATTCATGAATCAAGCCTATACTGTTTATGATGTCACTCTAATTCATGATGAAAATCAGCCTGCGATTTTAATTCGTCTTGCAACTAAAAATCCTGCGCACCAAAACTTTGAAATTGGACAATACATTCGTGGCAATATTTGGATTCAAGCCAATATTCACAATATAAAACAGTAGTTTATTAAAAATAAACCTCAAAGTAGCTGTCTAAATAATAAATTCATATTCATCATCCCCCCATCCTCGCCTTCTCCTCAGGGAGAAGGAACTTTCAATACTTATTTCACTGATGGCTTATAATCAATTTCTGATTGTTAAAAGCGTGCTATTGATAGTATGAATATATTGATGCTTATTTAACCCCAGTTACGGATAAGCCAAAGATTTAATCACATGAATTTTAGGCTTATTCTTTTGGCAAAGTTGATACGCACATAGTGAAGAAAATACGCCTGCTAAAAAACCAGCAATCGAACGATGTTTACT